>DUGV01000157.1 GCA_013331225.1 Methanolinea sp. | reverse complement strand
GATCCAAAATATCCAACGGCCGTTTGGTCATAATCGTACCCACTTCTAGTCACTTTGGGGTAATATATGTGCGGTCCACGGATACTTAAATGTACTGTCTTATACGGAGGCGTTTCCCAGCCTTCATTCACCTATTGAGGGCATTAATGGGCAATAAAGAAGAAAATTTCTCCCCTTCTGGGATGGATGCGTTTTTTTTGTGTGTGCAGCAATATGAATATGAACTGAATGTCGCGAATCACCCCGAGAAAACGGCATACCATCCGGAGATCGCAGGCGCAGGAACTCCTCTCCAGCCTCCGGGAGCAGATAGGAGATGCCGCAGAGATGTTCTCCGCCGAGCGGATGGAGATCCTCGAGACGGATGCCGCTATCTCGCTGTACCTCGTAGACAGGAAACCCTTGCTGATGCGTCTCCAGGGAATGGTCTTTCCCACGCTCCGCGGTCTCCTCGAGCACCCGTTCCCTTCACGCAGGGTAGTGGTGGATTCCGGTGCGGTGCCGTTCGTGATCAAGGGTGCGGACGTGATGCGCCCGGGTATCACTTCGATCTCGGACGACGTGACTGCAGGCATGCCCGTCCAGGTAGTCGAGGAACGGCACGGAAAGCCGATTGCCCTCGGCATCGCGCTCTTTGATGCATGCGAGATGCGTGAGAAGAACACCGGGAAAGTGATCAAGACGCTCTATTACGTGGGAGACGACCTCTGGTCTCTTGAGATCTGATGCGGATGTCCGGCACTCTTTTGCCGCACCACGGACACTCAATCGGGAAACTAAGGCTTCCCAAGAGGAAATATGCCAATTTACATAGATACTATTAAATAAATGACAATAGACAATTTTCCTATGGTTAAATTCCTGGACACCCTTCTTGGAAAGAGTACCCCCTCGTCGGAAGACGATTACATGGACCTTGACCTCGAGGCATTCGAGGAGGCGGAGGCAGGTGCACCTGCACTGTTCGTGAAGATTGCCAGTGTCGGGGATATCAAGGACAGTCCGCGCGTCAAGGATGAGATTTACAACGGCAACATCGTGATCGTCGATATCGCCAAGCTGAAGGCCGACAAGGTCATGTACGAGCGGGTGCTCAAGGACCTCAAAGAAGTGGCAAAAGATGTCAATGGGGACATCATTGGGCTTGGAGACCAGCGGTACGTGGTCATCACCCCGAACTCCGTGAAGATCTCCAGGGACAAAATCGGCGGGGTCAGCTGAAGAGTGCGGCAGGTGGTACCCGGTCCCTGCCCGGCCTGCGGAACAGAGATAGAATACATCTACCAGACAGAAGAGATTCCCTACTTTTTTGAGATCCTCATCATATCGGCCCTGTGCCCAACCTGCGGGTACCGCCTTGCAGACACAGAGCTTCTGAAGAACGCCGAACCGTCGCGGTGGGAACTCACTATCGAGTCACCAGCCAACCTTGATATCAGGGTGGTCCGGAGCATGAACGGGGTCATCAGCATCCCGGAACTTGGCGTGCACGTCGACCCCGGTCCGGCCTGCGAGGGCTTTGTCTCAAACGTCGAGGGGGTGCTGAACCGGATCGACGCGGTCCTTGAGAGCGTGATCGGCTGGACAGACGATGATGACGAGAGGAGGAACGCATTGCAATTGCGCGAGCAGATCGCAGAAGTAAAGAAAGGCAGGCTCCCTGTCACGCTACGGATAGACGACCCGACGGGAAACTCGGCAATCCTTGGAGACAGGGCAAGGATCTACCCCATCACCGCCGCCGAGTGCGGGTATGGCCCCGATACGGCTGAATAATACGTTCAACGGATCTCTTCTTCCTCCAGGTATATGCCGGGACGGGCGGTGACGACCCCTGCCACCTGGCTTCCTCTCACTCTCTTGAGGACCGGGCCTTCGGCACCCTCGGGGACGATGCAGGCAAAGCCCATTCCCATGTTGAACGTCCGGTACATCTCGGCTCTCTCGACCTCCCCATGCTCCTGGACCCACGAGAATATCTCCTGGGGAGGCATCGGGTCCGTGAACTCGAACCCGAAACCGGTCAGCCGTGAGAAGTTGAGGAGACCTCCTCCGGTAACGTGGCACATCCCATGTATCTCTGTCTCTCTCGCGAGGTCGAGCACCTCGTGGTAGATGCGGGTGGGCACTAAAAGTTCCCTCCCTATGCTCCTGCCGCTCGAGAGCGTCTCGTCCCATGCGTCGTGGCTCTCCACTACCCGGCGGGCAAGGGAGAGTCCGTTGCTGTGGATACCGGAAGAGGGGAGCCCCACCACCAGGTCCCCGGGGCGGATCTTCTCGCCAGCAATCACTCTCTCCTTCCTCTGGACCCCGAGGCACGTCCCTGCAAGGTCAAGGCCATTCACGAGCCCCTTGAGAGTGGCGGTCTCCCCGCCGACGATATTCACATTTGCCTGCCGAGCCCCCTCGTTTAAGCCCTCGCCTATCTGTGCCATCTGCCCGACAGAGAGGCGATCGGTGGCGATGTAGTCGACGAATGCCACCGGCTCCATGTTCATCACGTAGAGGTCGTTGACATTCATGGCCATGCAGTCGATTCCCACTGTCGACCAGTCCTGGAGACGGTCAGCCACCAGCATCTTCGTGCCAACGCCGTCAACCGTGAGGGCGAGCGCAATGTCGCCGAAGTCTATCAGCCCGGCAAAGTGGCCGACGCCCCCCATCATGGGATACGCTCCCCTTCGCCTGAACGAGAGGTTCTGCACGAGTGCTGATATGGCGCGTGCCTCAAGGCCGATATCAACCCCGGCATCCCGGTAGGTGCGTGGGCTACTCATTGTCCTCCTCTGAAAGGTGGAACTCCTCATGGAGGATGCGCATGGCCCTGGGTCCGTCCTCCTGCCTTACCACGAACGAGATGTTGACTTCGGAAGAGCCCTGGGAGATCATCATTACGTTGATCCCGCCATTCCCGAGCGCAGTGAATATCCTGCCGCCAGTCCCCTTTGCCCCGGCCATTCCCGAACCCACTACTGCCACTGCGCAGACGTCCCTGTTGGAGGTCACCTGCCTGACCATCCCCTGCTTAACGAGGGCAAGAAGGGCCTCCCTCGCCGTCTCTTCCTGGCTCTCCTCCACAACGAGGGTGATGTTTGCTTCAGATGATCCCTGGGAGATCATCATCACGTTCACGTCCCTGTCGGCAAGCTGGCTGAATATCGCCCTGGCAACACCAGGCCTCCCGATCATCTGGGCCCCGCAGATGTTGACCATCGCCACCTTCTCGATGTAGGTGAGGGCTTTCACTACGCGGCTGTCCCTCTTCTCGCCCCTGACGATCGCGGTTCCCGGGTGATCGGGGTTGAAGGTATTCTTCACACGGACGAGGATGTTCTTGTTCATTGCCGGCTCGATGGACCGGGGATGCATCACCTTTGCGCCGAAATACGAGAGCTCCATCACCTCCAGGTACGAGATGGAAGAGATCACCCTGGCATCAGGGATCAGCCTCGGGTCGGATGTCATGATGCCGTCCACGTCCGTCCATATCAGGATCTCGTCTGCATTGATGGCTGCGCCGATGATTGCAGCCGAGTAATCCGAGCCGGATCGTCCCAGGGTGGTGACGACGCCCTTATCCGTGCACCCCATGAAGCCCATGATGACGGGGACCGAGTCCGCAAGAAGCGGGAGGACCCTGCTCTGGATCTTTCCCTCACTCATGGGAAGTGCCATGGCCTCACCGTGGTTCGCCGTGGTGACTATGCCGGCTTCACACCCGTCCAGTGTTATAGAGGGGATTCCACGCTGTCGGAATGCGGCAGATACCACCAAGCTGTTGAGCCTCTCGCCAAACGTGATGATGTAGTCCCTTGATCGGGGAGTCAGCTCCCTCAGGTTATGCACCGCGTTGAGGATGTTCTCGAGGTTGCAGAGCTGCTCCTCCAGCAGGATGCCCACCTCGTCGGCGTAATCCTCTGCCGAATCGAGGAGGACCTTTCCGTGCCGGATTCGCAGGGAGTTGATGAACGATTCGATCCCGCTGGAATCGGTGCTATTGGCCAGTTCGGTGGCCATGGTGATCAGCTGGTCGGTGACACCCCGCTGGGCCGAGACCACCACCGCAACCTCGTTTCCCGCGGCATAACAGGATTGCACAATATCCACAACCCGGGAGACACTCGTCCCGTCTGCAACGGAAGTGCCGCCAAATTTCATCAAAAACC
>DUGV01000243.1 GCA_013331225.1 Methanolinea sp. | reverse complement strand
GGAAATGTGGTGTTTTCACCAGGGTCTTCGACGAGGATAACTCCAGTTCGGTAGGCAACTGCATCATAATCGATAGTTTTGCTCCTTAAGCCAATCAGGAGACCAGATGCCATGGTAGACACCATGATTAGGGCAATCATGAAAATAGATAGACCGATGATAAAATCGATAGATAATTGCCCAGACTCATTCATGATTTGATTTAGACGATGACGTGATTTGTTCATCCGCATGGGAAAGACCAAGATTAATAATTAAATATTGAAAAAAACTGGAAATGATTTAAAACCTGCGTTTAGTATCAGGCATATTTAGGAAATGGGTTTTGAAATTAAAAAGGAGCATAAAATATGCGCCATTCGCAGAAAAAAGTAATTTTTCCCCATTTATCCTTTATAGATAGATATATAGTATTGAATATATGATAACGATAGTCAATAAGGTGGGTTGAGGGTTAAGATATGGATCGGATATGCCAAGTTGCATTACTTGTGATATTGAGCATAAGTCTTGTCATTGTCTGCTCGGGAATGGTTGTAGACACGGCCCAATGGTCAAGAAGCAAAGAATGGACCGTTGCAAACGGAGCGGATACCTGTAGCATTACACTTGAAATCGGGAATAATACAAATGCTTCAATGGATAATTATCTTGTTGAGTTCTCAATTGACAATCCGATATTTGGAACATTGAATCCTCCTTCCAGTTATACAATCTCTAATAAAACATCAACCATTTTTACTTCCAAATATAAAAGTGGAACAGCAATAGTTACCGGCAAGGTTCTTTTTAAAGAGAACGATTTAGATCCAAATGAACCATTTAAAAATCGGACCTGGTCAACTGAAATTAAAATCGACCATGATAATCCTTTTCAAAGGACCAGTTATTCAGTTCCTTCCGAGATGAATGTTGGATCGAGTAAATCTATCAGATTAGCTTATGCAGATCAATGGGGAAACCCTGTTGATAACCGGCGTATTACGGAACAGGTATATTTCCAGATTGGATATTCTCCTAATAATACCGCCTTGTTTGTTGGGGCAAGTCCGCCATATACAGCGATCAGTATTCCGGTCGACTCTACTGGTAATGCAACAGCCCAGTTCCAGGCAAGCACTGCACCAGGACCCAATATGATTATCGTTCATCCTGAATTTCTTGATCAACAGGATGATTATTTTTATATAAACGCAATAGCCAATTCCAGTCCAGTCGCTATCGAACAGCAATTCGATCCCGATGGGTATCTTGGAAACCCTCCGAAACAATATGCGGACGGTATCAGCCTTTATCAGATTATCTATACGTTAAGGGACCAGTATGGAAATGGGGTAATGAATAGCCCGATTTCCATTAGTACAACCATCCCCGGTGAAGACGCAGTAGTCTATACGAACGCTCAAGGGAAAGCCCTGATGACGTATGGTCCAAAGACATCTGTCGGGAAAATTACAATAACAGCAAAGTCGTTGGTAAGTCCAACAGTTTTATGCCATAAAGAAGTTTGGTTTATAAGTCAAGAACCGATTGATATGCAGTTTACTGCTATTCCTGAATCAATGGCTAGCAGAGATGTTATTGGGTGGGAACCGGGACAATTGCTCGCAAAAGTCATCGATGAAAATGGAAATCCCGTTCCGGATGAGCTGGTTACCTTTTCCTTGGGAATACCTGATTATCATGGTGAGACTTATAATGTGACAATGGAACCAGATCTTTCCGCGTTTGACGCAATTTCAGATATTAATGGATATGCGATTGTCAATTTTTTACCTGGAGCATTTACCACAAATTGGACCGATCTGAATCATAGTCAAACCGCGAGTGGAGATGTTTTAGTTACGGCGCATTGGGAAAATAATGCTAGCGGAAGGAGTGCGACACATAATGTTACTGTATCATGGAAAAATTACCCATATTTAAGTTTAGAAACGGAAGTTTTTCCGCAAACGGTAAATGTGACCGATACTGTTGATGTATGGATTCGTTTAAAAGGCGATGGGTATGCATTAAGACCAGATCCTATTGATGTGGTCTTGATCATTGATCGCTCGGGAAGTATGTCTGGCACAGATATTTCCCCAAATCGAATGCAAGCAGCAAAAAATGCTGCGAAAGATTTTGTAGGAAATATGGATTTGGAACCGGGTCGTGATAGAGTAGCAATCATGTCCTTTGCCTCTGATGTCCAGTTAAATCAAGGATTGACAGATAATGGGGCCACTGCAAACTCATCAATTGATTCTTTGAGTGCATTTGGGGCAACAATAATGAGAAGGGCCTATTACGATGGGATAAAATACCTCAAAGAAAATGGCAGACCTGGAGCGGTGAAAGCTGTAGTAATGATGACAGACGGTGACTGGAACCTTCATGGAAATCCACTTGCAAGAGGAATCGGTTTTCCAGATAATGGTTCTTACTTATCTGTATTGTCACAAGATTACGAGGATACGTATGGAATTGCTAGATCGTCCTACCCCTGGAGTGGATCAACATATTCCTTCGATCCTTTAAATTGTATTGTAAGAAATACCGAGGGTGGTAGTAATATTCGTGTCCACGGATATGAGTGGTATAATGATTTACCAGACTCTAAAGGAAGCATTTCGATAGAGCGTCGTTGGTGGGAAAGGAAATATCCCATATGGGATTGGAAAAGAGGTTATGTTTGTACGGACGGATTGAATACCAACCAAAATATGTCCGTATATGCGAATAGCGGAACAAACACATCAAAAGTTAAAGTGTATTCAATAGGCTTTGCTCAAAATTTAAATGACAATGTTGAAACTGATTTAACAATATTGTCAGAAGCGACAAAAGGTTGGTATCAATGGGCTGGAAATGAACAAGAATTAATTGGATTGTATCGTAAAATCGCTGGTGAGTTAAAAGAAGAAGCCAGTGTAAATACAAATATGGATTTGAATTTTGAACAAGTTGAAGTCAATTATAATATTGTTCTCAATGAGGGGGACACTATAGTCTTCGACTATGTTCATTTAGATGATAACTTGGAGGAAGTATCTACATGGATCCATTCATATAATGAAACCCATACGATAGTCCCAGCCTATTACGAAGATCAATCTGAAGAATGGTCCACTACAAATAAATTGACTTTTCCAATTGGTTCTATCAAATTGCATCAAATATGGGAGGCGAGATATCGTTTAAGGGTTCTTACGGATGGGAACATTAATATTTTTGGACCTGGTTCCACTATTTCGTTTGGAGAAGGAGATCCTACTTATTTGCTCTTGCCGAAAACATACATTACTGGTGTCCCTGGGATGGTATCTACTGGAGTAAACACCAGCGTTCTAAATATTACTAATGTCAGTGGAGGATCTGAATCTGATCCGCAAGGGATTGAGTATATGGTATGGACATGGGACCGGCACTACACTGGGGTGATGAACGTAACTGAGCAATATTTCATATCCAATGACGGAGGTATGCAGTGGATTCTTATTGGTTCAAAAAATCTCTCATCAGAGGAAGCGAACCAGCCTGGTGAGTTCAGATATCAGAAAAATCTGCTGCCCGCCGGAGTAATTCTTTTTAAAGTCGTTGCGAATGCGGAAGATGCACCTGGCCCTGTTGTTGCAGCACCACCTCCCCCAGAAACATCTGGGCCCCCTACCTTTAAACCTTATATCGTGCTAAAATAGCCAATATTTTTTTTGAGTGAGGTGATATTTTTGGTTATATACTCATTGTAATAGTAGGACATGGACCCCTAATAAGAGCATTATATTCCACTGATGATATCATCCCCTCTTTCTCAATATTTACAGTATAGGTGGTTTTTTCAAGGATGATTGATTTGATGTTTCCTTGGTCGGCAACTAATGAATTAATACTTGGTTCTGTTGAGATGAGGCAGGAGGGCATCATAACAAGGTTCAAATCGATTGGATCCTGGGGGAACCATGCGGACCAAGACAGAAGCGAAGACTCTCCTGATTCGTAATAATAAAAGACTTTAGAAGCACCCTTTTTCAATCCGATCATCCAGTGATATGCCTCACCATTTACATTGACCTGATCTCCCTGGATATAATGGATAGAATATCCTGAAAGGTTTTGGCCAGCAGTATCTTTCTCATCTTGCATGATTTCCAGTACTTCTTCTAGATGAATTGGATAACTCGCAGTTATTTCAGTAATATCTTTCAATCCTGAATCCTGCCTTTGGTTAATTTGTTTTTGAGGAGCGGTTTGCTGCACACAACAACATATGGTGCATACCCAAAGCAATACAATCAAGAGAAATATTATTCCTATCGTCCCTCGATGTTTCATTGTCATTCAATTTACAGGTTCTTAAATAAAAAATAATTGCTGAAGTAGGGCTTGAGTATATCAAAGAATACACGAATTTTTATGATGAGATCGGGCGATCCTTTCTCCCCCTTTTTGTGTTTTATCGGATTATTATTAAATGTATACCAGAGATATACAATAAAACACAAAATTGTATTTCCGTAATATCCAATACTAACACAATTATAGGGGATAATCATTCATTCCCCCACCCCTACCTTTTTCCCGCACCCCCTCCAAAACCTCCAAGAAGGAGAACGATTCTTGCATGGCCCCCGCCACCACCCGCGAGCTCACCCCTGCCGAGTTCCCGCTTGCTGAGCAGGCCTGGACCCACTACCGGGGCCAGAAGGCAGACCCGAAGACCGAACGCATCTTCGGAGTCTTTGACAACGGAACCCTCGCCGCCACCGCCCGCTGCACCCGCCACACAGATGGCCTCGAGATGGACTGCGTCTTCACCCTGGACGAGTTCAGGGGGAAGGGGTATGCAAGGGATGCCGTCGAGGCGCTCCTTGCCGCGTGCGGGAAGGAGACGATCTATATCCACTCGACCCTCGTGCTGATCAAGTTCTACAAGTCGTTCGGGTGGACGCCCATCGGGGAGAAGGAGATGCCGCAGACGATCCGGGACCGGTTCATCTTCTGTTTCGGGGAGATGGAGGGATGCAACGCGGTGCCGATGGTGAGGATGGAAATATGAATTCGGGATCCCCGCACGCGGGGATTCACAGGATCTCTTTGAGCCGCCTCTCCGCGGTTTCGCAGTACTTCTGCGAGATGTCGATCCCGAGGTAATTCCGGTTCAGCTTCTTTGCCGTGACGCAGGTGGTGCCGGCGCCGTTGAAGGGGTCGAGGACCACGTCACCCTCGAAGCTGAAGAGCTTCAGCGCACGCATGACAAGCTCTTCCGGAAACATCGCGGGGTGGTCGAACCTTGCCATCTGCCGCTCGGGGGCGATCGACCACTTCGCCACCACCCACTTCTTGAATTCATCCGCCGTGATATCGGCCTTCTCCCGCGACCCTTCCTTCTTGAGGTCTCCCTTGGCAAATACCTCCAGGAACTCCCAGGTGTACTTGAGGTATGGATTGCCCGGGCTCTTCCAGCTGCCCCAGGCGGTGTACTTGCAGTTGTAGTTGTGCTTCTCCCAGAGGATTTCGCCCTTCCAGATGAGCTTCTTTTTCATGAAGTAGTGGGAGATTACGTGGTGGCTCGGGATGTAGTCCGAGAAGAGCGGCTGGATGTTCACGATGATCCTGCCGCCGAACTTCAGGACCCGGATGCACTCGTCGAAGACGGAGAAGAGTTTCCCAAAATACCGTTCCCAGTCAACCCCGTCCTCGCCCGTGTCGTACCCGAGCCCGAAGTTATAGGGCGGAGAGGTGATCACGAGGTCGATGCAGTTCGAGGGGAGCGCCCGCAACACCACTTCGCTGTCCCCGGGGATGACTGCGTTCCTGAACTCTTCCGGCAGCGCATTCTCCTCTCTTTCGAACCCGTGGTCGAGTGCATAGTACCACGACCCGCGTGCCTTCACCTTGCGCTCCCGGCCAGCCACCTTCCGTTCCCGGTTGTAGGTGGCATAGATGCGCTTCTTCCCCCGGATCCCGTAGCTTCTCACCGCGTCGATCCGGTCGAGCAGGTCTCCAAACACCCGGTGCAGGCGGGGGGGAGCACCCCCCTCCTCACCACGGCCGCCGACGAGATCGAGGACAGTGCTCCTGAATGCCCCGGGGTCGAGGGATCGGACGTAGAAACGGAGGGTATCACTGTCAACTTCGAAGAAGAACCCGTTCTTCCCCGAAGTGCGGCCGATTTCCATGATGATTTCCTGTTCATTCCCGGAGAGGGGGTGGTCGAGTGGGATCTCTATCAGGAGAGAGTCCGCCTTCTCAGCGGGGGTCTGGAAGTCCCGCGTTCCCGGCGGCATATCTGGTGTCACCTCCCCCCCCCACTTCGTCGGGGGAGAGCCGCCCTGCTGTCATGCCGACCAAATTCCATCGCGGGTCCCGTGGGAGTTGTCGGCTGCGTCGTACCGCGACTGTCCGGTAAAAGGGTAGGAATGGCAATCCCTCGAATTCCATCAAGTGAGAGTGGACCTGCAGAAGAGAAATACCTGCAGGGTATGCAAGGGAGCGAAGAGACACTCCCCCTCTTTTCCCCCAGGTGTTCAGGGGCGCTTCGAACCTGGACCGGAGGCTCCCGGCATGTTGCCCGGTGTCCCGGGAACATTATTTCCGAACGAATGCAAAAGACTAAAGAACCATGCAGTGCATCACGTTCGACCGCTACATCGAGGCATTCAATGTGCTCGAGAAGTACTCGGTCGAGTACCCCTTCATGCTCGACCACCTCCTCGGCGTCGCCGAAGAGTGTTTCCCGGGCGGCCTCTCCATGCTCGATATCGGCGCCGGGACGGGAAAATTCGCGAGGTCTTTTGTCGAACGATGCAGGGTTCCTGTCCGCAGCTACACTGCAATCGAACCGTCAGCAGACCATGTCGCGCAGATCCGGGAGAACCTGGACGGAATCCCGGTAGAAAAAGAGATCACTCTCGGTTTTTTCACCCCCGCGAGCGCCTTTGGGAAGCAGTTCGACCTCGTCCTGCTCTCCCATTGCACCTACTGTTTCCTGCCCGACCCCGAACCGTACCTGCTGCATGCCCTGGAACTGGTGAACGATCACGGCAAGGCGGTCATCTACCATGGCAGCCCGACGAACTTCTGCTATATGTTAAACCTCCTCTGGGGGGACATCCTCCCCTCCGACAGGGTTACTGACCCCACTTTCACCAGCTGGAACGTGCGGGACATCCTGGAGAAACACGGCATCCCCCACGAGGTCACCTGCCTTCCCGGTGCATTGCAGGCAAGAGAGATCTTCATGCCGGGCAACGAACACCTCCTCGAGGAGCTGATCACGTTCTCTCTCATGGTGGAATCAGGCTCCCTCCCCAAAAAGGTTCTCGGGAGAACCAGAGAATTTTTAAGGGCGATTGCCTGCCCCGGCAGGCAAGGCCCGGTGCTGAACCTCGGGGTAGACGCGATCACGGTGAGGAAGAGTCCGTCCTGAGGCCACGCCATCTGCTACTGTTGTTCCTGGAACATGCAGTATCCGCCCGTATCCCGGACTACTACCGGCCGTTTTTCGAGCAGGTTCATGGCTTTTGCAAGTTTCGCCTTCAGCCGGAGGTTCTCCACTTCGAGGCGCCTGACCCGCCTGTGGAGGGGTTCGCGCCCCCTTGCCCCGCAGAGGCTCTCGATGTAGTGCTTCAGGAAACGGTCTGCCCGGTTCTCTCTCCGCGGGATCCACTGGATCTCGACCTTCAAGTGCCTGCTCGCAATGATCTCCTCGATCTGCGCCTTCTTCCGGATATAATTCGCATGCCGCCGGGGATTTGTGGCAGAGAGGTGCCAGACCACCACCTGGCTGTCGGTTCGGATCCGGGCATGGGCCCTGGGAGGGAGGTTCTCGAGTGCCAGGATGACGGCGTTGAACTCGGCGTCATTGTTGGACGCCCCCCGCTCGTACGCAAAGAAGACCTCCTCGCCGGGAAAGAGGGCAATACTGTGCCCGTCGCCGCTCCCGTCCACCATGATCTCGTAGCACTGGTCCCGACAGGACAGGCCCCCGGATCCGGCGGCTTTCATGAAGGGTTCATGGTCATTCGGAGCGGATATAAAAAAATCAAGAGGAGAACGCATCGCGCAGGAGGGGGAGAGGGACTCACCCTGGGGGTGAAGGGCAGCACCGCCGGGATTCGCGCGATCCTCGCTCATTCCCACCTGAAGGAGTGGTTGCACTCTCACCATATTTAACTATTTTGCTCGTTTTTTGTGTTTTAGGTCTGGATTCGCGAACGGTTTTCCGATCCAACAGGTTAAACAGAAGAAAAATATATTCTGCGAAATACTGAAAATATGGGTTATTTTATGATATGGGCTGTTTAACGGACGATTTTTGTAATTGGGATCTCTAGGATATCCTCTGCCCCTGCAGCCTTCAGGCTGGGAATGAGAGTGTTCACGTCCTGCTTGTGGACCACGGTCTGCACGCTGTAGAAGTCAATCCCGTGCAGCCGGCTCACGGTGGGCTTCTTCATGGCCGGGAGAGCGGAAATCACCGTCTCCATCGCCGAGGTCGGCACGTTCATCGAGAGGAGCACCTGCCGCCTCGCCTCCATCACCCCGGAGAGGAGGGTCACGATCTCCTCTATTGCCTTTCGCTTCGCCGGGTCCTCGAAGGACTCGCGGTTCGCGATGATCATCGTGTAGGACTCCATGATCTGCCCGATGATCTTCAGGCCGTTCCTCCGCAGCGTCGTCCCGGTCTCGGTCAGGTCCACGACAACGTCCATCAGGTCGGGAACCTTGGCCTCCGACGCCCCGAAGGAGTGGAAGAGCTGGACAGGGATGCCGAGCCGGCCGAAGTACTCGCGGGTCAGCTCGGGGTACTCTGTCGTGATACGGCTGTTCGGACGGATCTCCTTTGCGTCGTTGATCGGCTCGTCCCGGTGCACTGCCACCACGATCTTGACTGTCCCCTCGCCGGTCTTGCTGTAATTGAGCCGGGCCACCTCGCGGACCCTGGCACCGCTCTCCTTCACCCAGTCAAGCCCCGATATCCCGACGTCGAAGTAGCCCATCTCCACGAACCGGGGGATCTCCTGTGGGCGGAGGATCTTCACCTTGGCGATGCGGCTGTCCGCAATCATTGGATTGTAGTCACGGTCGGACCGCTTCACCTCGAGATCCGCCTCGCGGAAGAGAAGGAGGGTCTGCTCCTCCAGGCTGCCCTTGGGAAGTGCGATAGTGATCATAGTATACCATGTAGGGCCGTTCAGGAAAAAAAATCCGCTTCTGTGCAGTACCAGCGAGGAGAAATCCTTCTCGTTGCTGCAGGCCCTTCCACGAACCGGGTGATACGGAGTGGAACCGCGCAGGGACTGAAATTACCCGGGATACCCGGGAGCACGGAGATAGAGAGATGAGCCACAGAAAGATGATACACATGGTGTGCCGGACCAGTCCTGATTTGGGGGATAACGTATCAGGGATTGGAGGAGATTCCCGCGACAGGGGCGGCCATTGTTCTCTTATAACCTGGGAAACGGGCAGGCAGAATGGAATTTCATCCTTCCTGTCGAGAGGTGGCTATTTCTTTTAAAAAAAAGACCGGGAGAGACAGTTACGGAATAAAAAGTCGCCGAAGCGAGAAGATAATCAGTCCAGGGTATGGACCACGAGGCCCGAGAGGAGCTTGGGTTCGAACCAGGTGGACTTCGGGGGCATGATGCCCCCGGCATCCGCGATCTCGATCACGGTCTCGACTTTTACCGGCTGCATCGAGAAGGCCACCGCGTACCCGTCGTTCTTCACCATGTTCTCGAGGTCTCCGATCGGCCGGGCACCCCCAAGATAATGGAGGCGGGGGTCCCCCCTCGGGTCCGTGATGCCGAGGATCCCGGTCAGCACCTCCTGCTGGAGGACAGAGACATCCAGTGCCTCGATCCGGTCCATGCTCCCGTCGCGCGGGCGGCTGCACTCGTACCACGCACCGCCGAGGTACATGTGCATCACGTGGCACTCCCCCGGAGAAGAATGTCGCGGGGGGATGTGGAATGCCCTTGTGTCGACCTCGCCGTAGGGGGTGACCGAGAAGACCCCTTTCAGGAGGTTCATGAACTCCGGGGCCGAGAGTCCCGAGAGGTCGGTGACGATCCGGCTGTACCCGTGGATCTTCACGCGGTCGTGGGCAAAGATCACCCCGAGGAACCGGGAAGCTTCGGGGGTGAGCCGCCCTTCCACTTTCCGCTTGAGGCAGACGTTCACCGCGGACTTGGCCCGGTGGTGCCCGTCGGCGATGTAGAGGCGGGGGATGGCCCGGAAGGTCCTCTCAAGGGTGGAGAGGTCCCCCTCCCCGGTGATGCACTTCACCCGATGGACCGTGCCGTCATCCCAACTGACCACGGCATCCTCCTTCCCGAGCCTGTTCCAGAGCGCATCGAGGAACCCGTGGGTATCGTTCCTGTCTTCGAAGAGGAGCACCACGGGCCCGCTGTGAGCGTTCACCGCGTCGATGTGCCGTGTGCGGTCCTCCTCCTTGTCGTACCGGGTCAGCTCGTGCCGCCGGATGGTGTTCTCCTCGTAGTCGCGCACGGAGACCGTGCACCCGAGCCCGAGGAAGTCGTTCCCGTTCCCGGTCACGCGGTAGAGGTACATGGCAGGGGCGTGGTCTTTCTTGAGGAGGCCCCGTGCACGGAACTCGGCGAACACCTCGCGTGCCCTGACATACACCATGGAATCATGGGGAGAGACCCCGGGAAGGTCGGCGTCGGGCCTGCTCACCCGAAGGAAGCTCGACTGGTTCTTCCTGATGCAGGCGGCAGCCTCGTCCGTGGTCACCACGTCGTAGGGGACCGCGGCGACCATAGGGGCTGCACCGGCCGGGGGGCGGACCGCGGGGAAAGGAAAAATATCCACCATTTCTCCCTCTATCATTCTCCCTGGCAGTATATTATAGCAATGAAGACCATAGTGTAAAAGACGGTAGACCTCTCCATGCCCGCCGAGATCGCCCTACGCCGGGCCAGGCCAAGTGACATCGACCGCATTGCCCTGATCGAGCAGGAGTCGTTTCTCGACCCATGGAAGGCAGCGGTCTTTGCCGAGGCGCTCTCCTACTTCCCCGAATCCTTCTTTGTCGCCACTGTCTCAGGCGAGGTCGTGGGTTTTGTACTCGGCGGCCTCGAGGATACGGGCGAAGAGGTCTACGGGCACATCTGCAACCTCGCGGTCACTCCAGCATGGAGAAAGAGGGGGATCGCAAGGCGACTCGTCGGGCGGGTGGAGCAGCAGTTCGCGGTGGATCTTGCAACCGGCGTGCAGCTCGAGGTCCGGGTCTCGAACCGCCCTGCGCAGCAGTTCTACCGGAGGCTCGGCTATCGCCCGGTCCTCCGGTTCGCTGGCTACTACGCGAACGGGGAGGACGCGATCGTCATGATGAAGTGGTTCCGCTAAAGATCCCCTTCAGCGGCCCAGCGACTTGTGGGCCCGTGCCAGGTGCTGGGCGGCGAGTGCGCCCAGGAGCGAGAGTTCCCCGGCAAGGACGCCCGCGGCGAGTATCTCGGCGAACTTCCGTGCGTGTGACCCGGGAGGGTTCCCGCCCCCGGCCACCCCGAGCAGAGAGAGACACTCGGCCTGGGTCCCCACCCCGGTCCCGCCGCCGACTGTGCCGACGGGAAGGTCGGGGAGGGTGACTGCAACATACAGTCCTCCCTCCCCCTCGTCGACCGTGGTAATTGCCATGCTCCCCTCGGTGACGTGCGCCGGGTCCTGCCCGCAGGCGATGAA
>DUGV01000108.1:5691-9614 GCA_013331225.1 Methanolinea sp. | reverse complement strand
GAGCATGATCGTCGTCGGGGGGACTGCCAGCGGGAAGACATCGACCATGAATGCCATCTCGTACTTCATCCCCCTCACCGCGAAAATCGTCTCGCTCGAGGATACGCGGGAGATCCAGCTCCCCCACAAGAACTGGCTCCCGACGAAGACGAGGGAGACGACGATGCATTCCGGCAAGGGCGATATCGACCTCTTCTCCCTCCTCCGGGCATCCCTGCGGCAGCGGCCGGAGTACATCATCGTCGGCGAGGTCCGTGGTGCGGAGGCCCAGACCCTCTTCCAGGCAATGAACACCGGGCACACCACGTACTCGACGCTCCATGCCGGGGGGGTGGACGAGTCGATCAACCGGCTCGTCAACCCGCCCATCAATGTCCCGCGGGCAATGTTCGGGGCGCTCGACCTGATGGTGGTCCAGCTCCTCCAGTACGACGAGGGGCGGGCGATCCGCCGGTGCCTCTCGCTGAATGAGATCTCTGTCGACAGTGCGGCAAACATCCGTTCCCACGAGCTCTACCGCTGGAACCCGCGCCTGGACACGTTCGAGCGGAACTTCAACCGTTCCCGGGTCCTCGACAGCATTGCCTACTCGCGGGGCTGGTCGAGAAGTGAGGTCGAGCACCAGCTCACCCTTCGTGCCCACACCCTGGGCCTCATGGCACGCAAAGGGGTCGTCCAGTCGGAGAGGGTGAGCGGGGTGTTCCACCTGATGCGGAAGTCCGCCCGGTTCACGGACGGGCAGGAAACGGCAGATGCAGCTTGAGGACGCCACCGGCAAGGTGAGGGACCGGATCTTCGGCCGGGATGAGTTCAGCCGGAACCTGCGCGGGAGCAGGATGAAGAAGACGTACGACGAGTACACCCGGGAGATCCTGATCCAGACCGGGCTTGCGGTGGCGGGGGCTGCCGTCGCCACCGTGGTGTTCCACCTCTTCTCCATCCGTTTCGTTGTGCTGAAGCCGTACCCACTCTGGGTCCAGGGCCTGCTCATCCTGATCATCCCCCCGCTGCTCGTCTTCTCTGTACTCTACCTCCAACCCATGCTGACGGCCAAGGGGAGGAAGGCCCGGATCGATATCGACCTCCCGTACGCCATCACCTACATGCAGGCTCTCTCCACGACCCTCACCCTCTACAACGTCATTCGGAGTGTCTACGAGCAGGGAGACCTCTACGGGGAGGTCTCAAAGGAGTTCGGGATGATCGTGCGGGACGTGGAGCTCTTCGGGGACGACCTGATCTCTGCCATCCGGGACCTGAGCCGGACAACCCCCTCCGAGAACCTGGCCAAACTCCTCGACGACCTTGTCCTGATGTTCGAGAGCGGGGGGGACCTGCCGGCGTTCCTCTCGGCGAGGGCCGCCCACTACCGGGAGGTGGCAGAGAAGCAGATGGAGATGTCGCTCAAGNNACGACCTGATCCTGATGTTCGAGAGTGGGGGGGACATAACCGGGTTCTTCGCTTCACGGTCGGCCCATTACCGGGAAGTGGCCAGGAACGAGCTCGAGATGGGGATGAAGACGATGGAGATCATGGCCGAGGTGTACGTCACGGCATTCGTCGCCGGGCCCATCGCGGTGATGATCATGATCGTTGCCGAGAACATGAGCGGGCAGTCATCGCTCTCGGCGCTGATGCCCTACTTCTTCATCTTCCTGCCGCTCGGTGCGATCGGTATGATCTGGATCCTCTCCCTCGTTGTCCCGGGTGAGAGCGTGGAGATAACCAGGAAGGAGAGCCGGAGCAGCGTATTCGATGCCGGCATCCCGGTTGTCGGCACCCAGCGGGTCGACCGGGTCTTCACCCAAGAGATTGAGGCCCGCAAGAGGCTCCTCCGATTTGCTGCCATCCTGAGAAGTCCGCTGCGGCACTACATGTCCGACTACCGGTTCGGGATCGTGATCGGGACGATGCTGGGATCAGTCTTAGTACTCCTCTCCATGACGGGTATCTTCCAGGACATCTTCCCCCGCTACCCCGGAGAGATGATGATCTGCCTGATGACGATTGTCATCCTCGTCCCCCTCGTTGTTGCGTACGAGCTGCGGCGGTACTACGTGCACCAGGTGGAGGACCAGATCCCGGACTTCCTGCGCGAGCTCCTCGACCTGAAGGACATCGGGATGACCCTGCAGGGGGCGGTGAAACTGATATCCGAGTCAAAGATCGGGCTCCTCTCGTCAGAGCTCAGGCTCGTCTCAAAAGACGTCACGTTCGGGACGAGCATCTCATCAGCGCTCGTCCGCCTCGAGGAGCGGGTCGGCGTGCTCATGATCAAGCGGGTGATCTCCCTGATCGTCCGTGCAAGCGAGGTGACCGATTACATCCGGGACATCCTCATCATCGCCATTGAGGACATGGAGCACTTCCTGAAGATGAAACGCGAGCGGTACACCGTCTCGTTCGCATACATCATGATCATCTACCTCTCGTTTGGCATCTTCCTGTACACTGCGTACCAGCTGAATGTCTCCTTCATCTCCTCATTTCAGAACCTGAATACGAACATCGATATATCAGGAAACGTGCTCGACATGTTCCGGATGTCCATCATGCTCGGGATTTTTTCAGGGATCATGGCCGGGCAGCTCTCCTCCGGGAGTGTGCTCGCCGGGTTCAAGCACGTGATCCTCTTCCTCGTCACTGCGGTGGTGCTGTTCGTCTATGTCCTCTGAGAGATACCCGGGAAATGACAGCGCGGTTTCACCGGTAGTCGGTGAGATGCTGATGCTCGCCCTCGTCCTGATCCTGATGGCGGTGTTCGCGGCGACGGCCACGAATGTTCTCCCGGCGCCGCGGGAACCGAGTGTGAATGTACTACAGGGAAATTACACTGCACATGTCTTTCTCCACCACAAGGGGGGAGATGTGATCCAAAAATCGGAGATCAGGGTAGTTGTGAACGAAACAGCGCTGAGTTCAGGTAAGTGGAAACTTTACGACAATAGTGCGAACGAAATAGTGGATTCGGACAGTCTTTTTGATCTTGGCGGTTACATCAGCATACCCAATGAGCATGCCAAGGAGGGGGATCGAATTAAACTGGCGACGTCACGTTCTGTCATTTTCACCGGGGTAGTCCCATGAATGACGACGCCCTCTCCCCGGTTGTCGCGGTCATGATGATCCTCGTGGTGGTGGTGACGCTCCTGTCGATCTGGAACGCGATCTACCTCCCGGGCTTCAAGCAGCAGGCAGAGGTGGAACACCTGAAGGATGTGGAGGCCTCGTTTCATAAAATCGACGAGCATATCAGGAATATGATCATTCTTCGGAGAACTGGTGTGATGACCGAGACAATCCCACTGGGTGGGGGGGATATCCTCCTTCACCAGGTGCGATCTGGGGGCAATCTCACTCTTGGGCCTTCGGAAAAGGTAATAACAGTAGAAAATAACACGCTCCGGGTTAATTCCTTCATCATTCCAATCAGTTACTCACCGGTCTCGAATTTCTGGCAGGACACGGGGTTTGAATGGCGATATGGCATCATCAACGTAACGAAGGGAACGGTCAAAACGCCGAGGTTTTATGGCAACTATACACAGGCGAAAAGCGGGTGGTTGACTAGTTTGGTCATTAAAGAGCAAAACGAAATTTTCCTTGTAAACATCATCATGGGAGATCCTTCCTCAGCGAGTGGAAATGGAATCGCCCAGGTACGGATGGATGGAAAGTGGGGGGTTAGTTTTACCGCAGATATCAATAATCCAATCAACCTAACCGTTGATACTACTACCGATTATGGAATGAAAGTGAATGAATCAGCATTTAGAGAACTTAGGGATTATCTTATCCAAACTGATAAGTATATGATAACTGTTGGCAATGTCTCTCTCTACAATCTTACCATATCTGTACGCTGACTGATTCATCTTCTCCGTTCCATGATCAGACCCGGTACACCAGCACCACCAGCACA
>DUGV01000108.1:0-5590 GCA_013331225.1 Methanolinea sp. | reverse complement strand
CTCTCCACCACGAACGATCCGCGGTACCCGCACTCCTTGCACCGGTAGACCATGCCGCCATAGCCACCGGCCTCGAGGACGAGTGCCGTGCTCCCGCAGGAAGGGCAGTGGAAGGACATCGGGTATCGGTGAGGGATATGCAGGGGAACCGTATCAGGTTTTTACTCCATGCCATGACTGGAGGGTTCGGATAGGCGAGTGCCGGATCGTTTGCCTGTCAGGACCAGCTCTTCATTCAGCAGTGTTCCGCCATGACGGGTGTGCCTGCTGAATGCCAGAGCCGTGTGCCAGTGTACCCTGTGGTCTGGTCCGGGTTCAGAGGCGATGGCAATCCCCGCAGATGTTCTCTCCAAAATATCTGACAAATTATTCTTCAATTCTCATTATAAGAGATAATTACCATTATTTAATTAAAATATGTAATATTTCAAGGTTTTATGAGCGAAATAAGCATTCCCGGGGTTATTTCAAAGACCCTCACCGATGCGTTCCCTTGGCGAATCCCTGCGGCACGCAATGGATTCATCCACCTCAAAATCACGGCCGCAGGAGGGCCAACAAAAAGCAATTTTTTTAATCAGAATTTGTTTTTATAATTGAAAAATAACCAAAAATTAAAGACTTTTTCCATCGGGTGTACACCATTTCCCGTGGATATGGTACCAGGCCTTGATCGGAGTGCAAAAGAAGCCCGGAACAGGCCCGGATAGGAGGGGAATGAAGGGGATACTAATATAGGAGTGCATCCTCCCGCGGGAATTATCAGAAAGGTCCCCTGCATCCCCTATCAGGATAGATGCCTGCCACATTCATTGACACCATTTGATAGAGAACCACCGTTGTCCCGGATCCCTGCAACAGGCTCGTACCAGAAGTGCTCGTCATTACATCCAGAAAGCACGGTCAGGTTCCTGAATATGCCGGTCCTCCGGTGACTCTGGAACCGAAACACCATGCTCATTGCGGCCTCACTTTTTCCATCATGAAATGGATCCCCGCCCGGATATCACGCTCCGCAGACTCCGGGGTAATCCATGATTGATTTATCATATAATATTAAATATTTATAATTTGGTATTACATTTACCCTTTGAAATCGCAGATAAATTATGGATACTGGCGGGGCACCTATACAATCTCCGTGATTCCGATCTATAATAGATATCGTGATATTTATCATATAGTATAACCATATTTATCATTTGTATTATGCAGAGGGGGAGAGTTATAACGGGAACCAGGGGCAGTGAATCCGCAGTATCGCCTGTCGTCGGTGTGATGCTTATGCTGACTATCACCATCATCCTTGCCGCGGTGGTCAGCGCCTACGTAGGGGGGATCGGGCCGACCAAGACGAAGCCGCCGCAGGTCTCGATAACGGGGACCGTGTACAACACCACCACCATCTACCTCGACCATATGGGCGGTGACGGGCTGAGCATCGATGATCTGGCAATTATCCTCGACCAGGATGACAAGAGGCTGCGGATTACCAATTCGAGTATAAAGCGCCCCGACTGTGAGATGATGAACAAGGCAGGATCTGATGTTTCATACATCCGGCCCGGAGATACAATCGTCCTTTCGGGGAAGCGGGAATCCGGTGCGACGAATTTCACGGCGGGATCATCGTCTACCCTGATCGATTATAACAAGGAGTTCACCTGGACGCTGATGTCGCAGCGGAGCGACGCCATCCTCGCGTTCGGGAGAATGGCGTTCTACTGATCTCTCCCCGAGTTCACCTGGACACTCCTCTCCCAGCGGAGCGATGCCATCATGGCACGGGGTAGGGTGGCGTTTCCCCGTCCAGGGGGATAAGAGACCCAAACATCCTTTTTGCGATCCTGTGGGATTGAGGCCCTCCGGTCACGTAATATCGCACATTTCCTGATAATCCATCCTCACTGTTCACCATCTGTCGACGAAAGCCGAACAATCATCAATCCGTTCAAGAACCTTCTGGATGCCGGGGACGATCGTCTTCTGATATCATTTCCTCTTCGCTCTCTGCGAGACAGATTGCCTTCTGCTCTCAAGCCAGCAACTTGAGGAATACCTGCGTGTTGTTCGCGATAACCAGGGTGTACCATCCAATAATCACGCACATGATGTACAGGCCAGTTCCCTGCACGATCCTCTCGCAGAAGCGGGCTGCGATAACCACGAATACCAGGAAGAACCATTTCAGGAAGAGGTGCACCACCGGTATTGTCACGATTCCCTCCATAAACACATTGGTCTCGTACTCCCCGACAGAGAGCACCAGCGAGGTGGTGAGGACATCAAGCAGGGGGAGGACGCCGAGGATGACAAAGGCAAAAAACTCAACAAGGTTTTCGTTATTGGCCCTGGTGAAGTCCTAGAGGAGGTTCCGTACCCTTGAACCGTATGAACCGCCCACCATATTAAAAATTACGTTATTTTAACAATTCATAATAGGTATGGAAGGAATGTACAATAGTATTATGACTCGTAATAAATATTTCTATTCGTATGATTGTGCTTGTTCGGTGCCGGGACGGATTCAAACCGCGTGCAGGGAATCAAAGTATTGCGATCTGAAGAAAATAGCCCATACGCAACGAGGACCGGTCCATCTCTCACCCCCACCACAACGGAGGTGTTTGAGGAGATAAAAAAAAACCGTCGTCCGAATGGCCGTATTATAACTATTTTTAATTATATAAATTGGTGATACAATGATTGATATTCATTACTTATCGTAACATTTATCTAAAAAAAAGTATTACTGGTACTCGTAGGGATGGTGCACCAATGCTCTGCACTACTGCCAAGCATTTTGTATTTATGCATGGCCGGATGCCACCATTTTCGGACTCCGTCCCTATTGCAATTACGGAGGAACATTCTGATGAGAAGAGAGTATAAAAAAGACGATGCGGTCTCGCCTGTTGTCGGCGTTATGCTGATGCTGGTGGTGACCATCATCATCGCCGCCGTGGTCTCGGGGTTTGCCGGCAGTCTGATAGGTAACGCGGAAAAACCCCCATCGTTGACGGCTGATGTGATGATAAAAAATGACGGAACCTGGGGGGGAAGCTACTTTGATATTATCATTCAGGGAGTAAGTGACCCCATCCCGACACGCGATCTCAAACTCATCACATCATGGCGGAAAGCAAATGCTGCTGGCGGAGCCGAGGTGGTTGGACCATCCCCTCCAGCTGAAGCGAACTACGTCTATGAAGGTGGCGCGCGTGTATCGCATGCTCCGTACGGGTTCGGACCAGGTGTTAGTGACTATGGATTTGCAGGTACCTTCCAGCCCGAACAGAGTTGGGGCAATTTCTCACTTATGGCCGGAACGCGTGTTCATAATTCCCCCTACGGATGGAACGCAGCCTATGGAGGGTATGGTGTTTCATTCGATACTCGCTATGAGTACACCGTTGGATCAGTCTGGCTGGGTGGTGCTGACAGAGATGCCCTCATGGCGGTTCTGGGAGAAGAGTGGTACAAACTGCGTGCGGGTGACGTCGTCAATGTGAAAATTGTCCATGTCCCGACGGGAATGACCCTGCTCTCGAAAGATGTCGGGGTGGAGGAGTAGAAATGAGATCCAGAGCAATCAGAGAGGAAAGCTCCGAATCTGCAGTCTCGCCGGTTGTCGGGATAATGCTGATGCTCGTTGTTACGATCATCATCGCTGCCGTTGTCGCAGGTTTTGCGGGCGGGCTTGGAGACAGCGCTGAAAAACCTCAGCAGGTCCAGTTAAGAGCAAAGTACAGTCAAAGCCAGGGGATGTCGATCGAGCACATCGGCGGGGACGTAATTCCGACGACCGATGTAAAGCTCATTGTCAGGCCCTCCAGGACATTTGGGGATGCCGCGCACAGGATCAATGAAATCAACCCTGCCATTATTACCAGTGATGGATCCGTTTCGAATATTACAGATGCCGCAGCGGCTGCTCGCTGGAAACGTGAAACCGGTATGACCGGCATTCATGCATTCAGGCCGGGGGATACCCACTACATACCTGTGGATAATTGCGGATCTGCTGCTACAGGTTATAACTTGGGAATGGCTGCTCACTGGCAGTTGCAACAAAATGACAACAGCGCTACCTACACATTCAAGAATCCGGCAAATCTCGGAAAGACCTTCTTCCTTGAGATGGTCGACAGCTACGGGAGGACTATTGCAAAGACAGAAGTCATCATCAATCCATGAATGACCCCCACCTTTTTTCGTGCCCGAATGAATTACGGCAGGCCATACGCACCTGCCACCTGATAAAAGAGCTGAAAGCCGAGAGAACCAATCATAGGGTGGAGCCATCAGGATGGGGATCGAAACCACGTGAATCCACCGAAATGCACCCGGAACGTTATTTCGTACTTTCCCATTGCCGCACCTCCGACCCTTTCCTGTACTGATTCGTCCCTTTGTCTCCCCTCGAATTCCGGATATCCTTCTTGCCAGTAACGCTGTTAAGCGCTTGTGAGATGGGCCGCCTCACCTACGGAGGCGTTGCACAATGGGACAAAACAGCTCATCCGGCATAACGAAGGAGTATTGGTCATCGATGACAGCACCATCGACAACCCGTATTCACGATTGGTTGATCACTCATATCGTCGCCTTCCGGAAGACGTAGACACTCATGGAAAGGACGCAGACAGCACCGATCAGCAACCCCCCGATGGTTATGACGGGGATGATCCCCACCTGGAGGTCTCGGATTGCATCGATAGCATAGGAGACCGGGTTGAGGTGCGCGAGGACCGCGAGCCATTCCGGCATCTGATCATAGGGCATCAGTGCGCTGCTGGTAAAGAAGAGCGGCATTGCGATCATTGAGTTGAATGCAGCATAACTGTCATGATCCTCGAGGCCCAGCGCCACCGTCGTCATCAATGATGACAGGAGTACGCCGAAGATGAACAGGATCAGGTATGTCTGGATGAGGAAGACAGGATCGAGCAGGTGTGCTCCGAGAACGATAGCGAAGATCAGGATCACAGTCGTCTGCATCAGTCCCCGCAACGTAATGGCGAAAATCTTCCCGAACAGGATACTCTCTCGTGGTGCGGGCATCGCAAGGAACTTCTGGAGGAACCCCAGTATCTTGTCAAACATCAGGAGCGCCCCCCCCTGCAGGGATGCACCGAGCATTGTCAGGACAAGGATACCAGGGGTGATGAAGTCGAGGTAGTTGTCGGTAAACCGGATCGGGAGGGCAAGTCCGACGAAGATAAGCCAGGCTGCAGGCATTACGAGGGAGGTGATGACGTTGATCCTCCCCCGTATCCACCGCCGGAGATCCCGCTCCGTGTACGTGAATGTCCGCCTCATGCACGCCTCCGGAGCATCGTTCTGAAACGATGGTGGTCAAACGCCACAGTTTCATCCTGATCTCCAATAAGGGAGAGAAAGACATCGTCGAGCGTCGGCTGACGAATAACAACTGACTGTACTTTCAGTCCTGAATCTGAGAGAGCCCGTAGCAGCGGAATGCCGGAGTCCTCACCTGATATTGCTTTAAATCTGAGTTCATCCCCGGTCTTTCCGATGAAGGTTACATCGGGCACGATAGTCCCATGGTACTCCCCCTCACCCCGTA
>DUGV01000297.1 GCA_013331225.1 Methanolinea sp. | reverse complement strand
AGCGAGAAGCTCAAGTCCGACCTCATCTACCACGTCCGCATGACACTTGGGCCCATCGCCATGCCCTCCGAGATCGAGTTCGTGGACAAGCTCCCGAAGACCCGCTCCGGAAAGATCATGCGCCGGGTCCTGAAAGCGCAGGAAATGGGAATAGACCCCGGGGACGTCTCCACATTGGAGGAATGATTCCCCCCTTTTTCCGGATCGAAAAGGACTGTTATGCCTGACGAGGGGAGCATGTTCGGTATGCCCGCGGAGAAAGGGCGCTGGGTCCTTGTATTCCTCGGGATGGCCATCAACCTCTGCCTTGGGAGCATCTACTCCTGGAGCGTCTTTGTCAACCCCCTGACTGACTACTTTACCGGGAGCCTCGGGCAGTCGGTCACCGCGAACGAGGTGCTGATGCCTTTCTCTGTCTTCCTGGCCTTCTTTGCCATCGCGATGCCCCTGGCAGGGAAGTACATCGAGACACTCGGGCCAAGGAACGTCACGATTATCGGTGGAGTCCTCACCGGCCTCGGGTGGCTGCTTGCTTCGATGGTCACCTCTGTCCAGATGCTCTACCTGGTCTACGGGGTGATCGGGGGAGTGGGTGTCGGGATCGCCTATGGGGTCCCTGTTGCCGTCGCCGCGAGGTGGTTTCCCGACAGGCGGGGACTTGCCGTCGGGCTTACGGTGCTCGGGTTCGGGTTCTCTGCATTCCTGACCGCAAACATCGCCGGTTACCTCATCTCCTCCTTTGGGGTGATGGACACTTTCCGCATCTTTGGGATCGCGTTCGTGGTGCTTATCATCGTCCTGGCCCTCCCCCTCCGGTTTCCTGTGCCAGGGTGGAAACCCCGCGGCTGGAATCCCCCGGTGCCAAAACCCGGAGAGGAGACCTGCGAGTGTGACAGGGGTGCGATGCTCCGCACCCCCACGTTTTACGGCCTCTGGGCCTGTTTCTTCATCGGCTGCCTGGCAGGCCTGATGGCGATCTCCATTGCAAAACCCGTTGGGACCGAGATCGGGATTGAGGCGGGGCTTGCAACGCTGCTCGTCGGGTTCTTTGCTGTCTTCAACGGGGGCGGCCGGCCGATCTTCGGGAGCCTCACCGACCGGATCACCCCGAGAAACACGGCGCTTGCCTCTTTCGTCCTCATCGCACTCGCATCGCTTGCGCTTTGGCAGGTGCCGGCTATCCCGGTCTACATCCTTGCGTTCGCCATCCTGTGGGGATGCCTGGGCGGGTGGCTTGCCATCGCCCCGACGGCCACTGGGACGTACTTCGGGACCTGCGATTACCCACGGTGCTACGGCCTGGTCTTCCTCGCCTACGGGGCAGGGGCAATTGCCGGCCCCCAGCTCGCGGGGTTCATCAAGACGACCACCGGGAACTACATGGGGGTCTTTCCTTACGTGCTCGCGCTCTCCCTGATAGGGCTCGCGATCGCCTGGGTGCTTGTGAAGGCGCCGAAGAAAATGACTTCCTGATTCATTCCTTTTTTTCCCCCTTTGATCGTTCCCTGTTCCGGCACACCCGGATTAAATAGGGGGAATTCCTACCTCATATCCAGCAGACACCAGGCAGCGGGAGAGTCACGCGATGGAAGAAGTGGAGAAGTCAAGGCTTGAGGCGCTGAGCGATGGCATCTTTGCCTTTGCAATGACCCTGCTCGTCATATCGCTGGCGGTTCCCGAAATCCCGTACGAACAGGCACCCCGCGTCTTACCGGTATTGATTGCAGGAATGGCCCCCGAATTCCTGCTCTTCGTGATTGCCTTCTTTATCCTTGCAGGCTACTGGATCTCGCATCACCGGATCCTGGAACAGGTGAAGTATGTTGACGGGGTGCTTGTACGGATCAACATCCTCCTCCTCTTCTTCATCGTGCTGATACCATTCACCACATCGATATCAGGAGATTATACCAACGTCCTCGAGGCGGTCCTCTTCTTCCATGTCAACCTCCTCCTTGCAAGCTTCACTCTTTCGGGGATGGGGTGGTACATTCACCGCCATATGGCAACACTTGCTCCAGGAATGCAACCACCATGGAAAAGCGGCCTGGAAAAAGCCGTCGTCATGCATGGGGTGATACTTCTTGCAATCGGTGTGTCGTTCATGAACACCCGTGCAAGCATGTGGTGCTATGCGCTCATCCCCATAATCTATTTCGTGCTTGGAGCCATCCATCGTATCCTGGAGGCGGAAAAGAGATGAAAGGGCTCGATATCCTGTACCGGATCCATTCCGGCCTTCCACGACAGGGGCCGGGAAGCACCGAGTGCACGGCCCGTGCGTTCCGGCACGTCAATCTCCAGAACATGCATCCACTCGTCCTTGACATCGGGTGCGGTTCCGGTGCATCAGCCCTCGTCCTCTCACGCCTCACAGGTGGAACCGTGGTTGCCGTTGACAATCACCAGCCTTTCCTCGTTGAGCTGAAGGAGCGGGCCTGGGCGCTCCAGGGCCCGGGGAGAAAAGAGGTGCAGCCGTTGCAGGCCTCGATGTCGTCCCTCCCATTCCTCAACGGGAGTTTCGACCTAATCTGGAGCGAGGGGGCTGCGTATCTCATGGGATTTGAAGAGGCGCTCTTGTCGTGGCGGCCCCTTCTCAAAAGAGAGGGGTTCCTTGTCGTTTCTGAGGTGACATGGCTCGAGTGCAATCCTCCAGAAGAGATCCGCTCTTACTGGGAGGCAAATTATCCGGCAATAGCATCCGATTCCTCACACATCGAGACGATAGCCCGTTCGGGATACGTCCTCCATCGCTCCTTCACGCTCCCAGAATCGACTTGGTGGAACTATTATCGCCCCCTACAGGGGAAGATGAGGAAATTCCGAAGGGAATATGCAGACGACCCGGTCGCGCAGTCGGTACTTGACGAAATCGACGAGGAGATTGGAATGTACGAGAACTACCACGGTTCGTATGGCTATAGGATGTACGTGATGGAGAAGCGGGATGATTGACCGCAGAAAAGAGGCTATCAGGGAATCCGGGCTTCCTCCACTCATAGGCCCCTCACCGGAAGTCCTTGTACTGGGAAGCTTCCCGAGCAGGATGTCCCTTGCCGCAGGTCGTTACTATGCCAACCCAAGAAACCATTTCTGGCCAATCATGCAACAGGTCCTCTCTCTTGAGGGCGAAGGGATACCGGAATGGGAGGAGGGACTAAAAAGCGCAGGTGTTGCGGTCTGGGATGTGATCGCCTCCCGCAGGTTTCAGCCGGGAAGCATGGACCGCGACATATGCGACGAGGAATGGAACGATATTCCGGGCCTCCTTGTCACGCATCCCACGATCCGGTGCATCTGTCTGAATGGTGGGAAGGCAAAAGAGTCGTTCAGAAAGTCAATGAGGGCAGTGCCGCTGCCACAACCAACAGCCGTCCACCCGCTCCCCTCGACAAGCCCCGCCAACGCGCGCCAGACACTTTATAAGAAGATCGAGACGTGGCAG
>DUGV01000236.1 GCA_013331225.1 Methanolinea sp. | reverse complement strand
CTGTCAAGGGGTGTGGCCGGCACACAGGAAGGAAGCATGATGAAGATGTCTACCGGAAGACCTTCCCGCTCACGGAGCATGTACTCGATTCCTGCCTTGCCGCAGACGTTTGCGATCTCGTGCGGATCGGCCACGACGCTCGTGGTGCCGTGCATTGCCACCACCCGTGCATACTCGGAGGGGACAAGAAGGGAACTTTCGACATGTACATGGGCGTCGATAAGGCCGGGGACCACCCTTCGTCCCTTCAGGTTGAGAGTATTTCTGGCCTTGTAAAGACTGCCCAGTCCTACAATTTTCCCGGATGCCACTGCAATATCCGTTTCAATCCAGCCGCAGGTGAACGGGTCGTATACGCACGCATTCTTGAACAGCGCGTCGGCCGGTTCTTTCCCGAGGGCCTGTCTCATCATTGCAGGAGAGGGGAAGTCTTCCATGAGAAAAGGAGTGGTCCGGGATGGCACAAGAACATTCTTCTCAAGAGATTGTGACCCAGGGACGCCGCATCCGATGAATGTAGAAATTAGTAGAGAGGGGAAGGGCAGGTCCCGGGTGAATAGAAGAGGTAAATGAGACAGAATGAGCGATTGACGGGACAGGGAGGTTCTTAAAGAAATATTTAGGTATTACCTGCGCTCTTCGGCAGCGATCTTCTGCTGGGTGGTCAGTACATCCACCAGGAGGTCTTTCATGATCTTCTTCATGAAATCCTTTCCTTCCTCGGACGCGAGGTAATCATGGAGGTTCTCTTTGAACTGTCCCACATCGTTCTGATTGTCGACGAAATATATTAATGCTTGGGTGATACAGTCAGAGACGGTTGAAAACTTTTTCTCCTCGTATACCAGTTTATTCACTTTTTCGTAGATATTTGGGGGCATTTTGTAAGAAATGGCCACCCGCTCTCCCCGTTTGTTGTTTCCCCTATCCACCATTCCTAATGAAATGGAGTTCCTTCGTATAAAAAAGCTGCGAAAAAATGTGTATTACCTTTGAAATACCAATTGGGCGACACTTTACCTATGTATTACATAAAGAATACTTTAAATAGGAACGCCTGCCATGGTGATATAGTGGAGGCAGACAATCATGCACGAGATACTGTTCTTTGGCGTAATCTTCGGGGGGATATTCTCCCTTTTCTCCAGTCTCATACTGGTGCACATGGGGATGCTGATTGACAGGTTCCCGGTTGGGGACGAAGAGGAGAGGGAGCGGTGCATCTGGAGCCCAAGAGAGTTCACGAGGTATGCAGTGATATTCTACTGGCCGCTGTATATCGTGGGTGCCGCCATGCTGGTCCCCGGGACCCGCATTATGACTGTTGCAGGCATTGCCACCCTCTTTGGACTTGTCCTGTTTATGATCACCGCACTGATATTTTCGGTTGCAACCTACAACCTGATGAGATCGAAGAGCCGGGGGAGCAGCAGTCCTTCGATTATGGTCTCCTTCGGAAAGCCTGGAAGTTTCATGCGCGCGTTCCGCCTGCCTGCCCATGGGAGGAAGTCTCATTCTACCCGGTCCTCGCAGGCCTCCCGGGCGGCGGTTGTTGAGGATTAGGGCCTCCCCCTTCTCTCTCTTTTTCTCTGCACACCCAGCACTGTCCTTATCTTATTTTGGGGATGCCACAGTGTCGGGACGAAGCCGCGAGAGCGTCATCGTGTATGGAGTGTGTGGTTGTGTTCAGTGTGGAAACAGATTAAACTGGAACTTGTGACCGGAGGGGGAGAATCCCCCTCAGGACCTCCCCCTGATCCACGATAGCCTGCAGGCAGGGTTGCATGGAGTTAGGATCGACAAAGGATTCCAGCACTGGCCCTATCGCATTTGGGGATCGCGCAAGCGTGCAGGGCGGAGCCCTGAGAAGTACAATCGTGGGTGGAGTGCGGTTTGGTTAGTTATCGATTAGGATTCACTGGACTCTCTCATGGGTAAGAGGAAAATCTCAATCCTTCGGGTCCCGGGGCGAGAGGCCTTCTTCACCGACCCATCCCATTCAAGGCAATAACCTGATGACAGAGCTGCATCGGAACATCTGGAATAAGTGCAGGCCGCCTGGATTAGGAATGAGATCGGGCTAGTGAATGGATATGCAACGGATAAGTCAACGATAATCGGGACTCTTCATTACGGCAGCGGATGATTAATCATTTTATCGCATGATACTGCGATATTCAGAATACGAGTTACCCTTGTGCATTAAGAATGACGCTATCACTTCACCAAACTCTTTGACGTTACTTTCATAATTTTTTGATGCATCGGCCCCCCAGGGGGAAATATATTGATCGTGATACCCAAAATCGGGAATGTATATCTCATTCGAGAACGGATTTGCCGCCATCTTCTCAATTGCCGACATCTTGCTTATTTCACTCAGTCGGGGTGTCGATGACCTTGATGAAATCATTTCCGCATAGACAGGGACTGCTGAAAAAGTCAAAAATGATATGAGGAAAAATATTGATCCGATAATTCCAGGTTTAGAGAGATTCATGTAGGTTTGTATATAATATATTTATATATACACCTTTTCACAGGATTATTCCCCTGAAGTTGTCAGATATATGGCGCGATAAACAGCACGTGTCTCAAATATTTTAATCCGGCGTTAAAAGAAATGGTATATACAGCGCGTTCAGAGAGGGTTTGCGTTTTGTGAATGAGATATACTGCGGGCAGGATTGCACTGGGACAGATTAGATTTTACCTGGTGTTTAGCACTGGCCCTATCGCATTGGGGGGTCGCGCAAGCGTGCGGGGCGGAGCCCCTGGAGCGTCATCGTGTATGGAGTGCGGTTTTCGCGTAGGGGGGAGGGGACAATCCCCCTCCTCAAACCCCTCCCCAGATACACGATAGTCTGCAAGAAGAGCAAACTGGAAAACCTCTGATTCTGGTTTATTCCCAGCACTAGCCCTATCGCATTTGGGGATTGCGCAAGGGTGCAGGGCGGAGCCTCGGGAACATCGGAGGGGAGGGCGGCATGTATATTACCTCACAAACCCCGCAACTGGTCACCCCTGATTTCGGGATCAGGATACACCCATTTACAGAATATGCCCCCTCCGTCAATAGGGGTGCATGCATAGATAAGGCCGCGAGTTTGGCGCACGGATATCAAGGCGCCAAGTGTTCCAGGCTGTTCCATCAATGATTTTATGCCAGATAGAGAATTGATGATATTTGTATCCGTTGATGCCGGGTTTTGTAATGATGTCAATTTCTCATTTAATTGTGGCGATATTTTTGTTGAAGAAAAACCTGCCCCATAACCACTTATATGCCCGAATCCGACAAAGGCGCAAATGAGGAAGATAGATCCGATTCCCTTGAGTGTATATGGATTCATCATGACCCGTAATATTTATTCAACCCTATAAAACCATTTGGAATGGCCATATCCTCACAAGACATATTTGTAAAGATTAGAAGCGTATCGAAGGCAGTTGTATTTTAGAGAAATGAATATACTTCGAAAAAGAGAACAGAGTTTTCATCCCCCGAACAACTCGCGGGACCTCTCCAGCGCCTGCACTGCAGGGAGCTTCTTTCCGGTCAAAAACTCGATGCATGCCCCGCCGCCGGTGGAGATATGGGTGAAGTTCCGGTCTATTCCCATCTTCTCGACCACTGCAGCAGTATGGCCACCGCCGATAATGGAGAACTCGACCTTTGATGCGGTCCGCAGGAGCTCGTAGGTCCCGGTCGCAAAGTCGGGCTCCTCGAAGACACCTGCAGGGCCGTTGAAGACGACAGTCCCGCATTTCCGGATGGCTCCGGAGAGCTGCGCGATCGAGTCCACTCCTGCATCCATGACCGGGGCTTCTCCAGGTATGGCGTTGACAGGATACTCTGCCCTCTTTCCATTCTCCTTGACCGCCACGTGCCCGGGGAGGAGAATCCTGTCCTTGAAAGAAGAGAGGAGTGCGCGGGCCCTCGCAATCTCGCCCTCGTACTTGAGCTGCTGGATCAGCTGGGTGGAGGGCCTGCCGATATCGAAGCCGGAAGCCGAGAGGAATATGTTGGCTACCACTCCGGTCACGATGATCAAGTCTGCGGTATTTCCTTTCAGCATGTGCTCCGCGACAGAGATCGAGTCATCCACCTTTGTCCCGCCAAGCACAAGGCACACGGGACGGGGAGCGTTCTGAAAAACCCTCGTGAGAGTGGAAACTTCCTTTTCCATCAGGAGTCCTGCAACCGACCGCATGACCATCGGGAGCCCCACCATCGTGGGCTGTGAACGGTGAGCGGTGCCGAAGGCGTCGTTTACAAAAAAGTCCCCCATCTGGGCGAGCTTCTTCACGAGGTATAACTTCTGTGCATCTTCGGCTTTGACTGTCAGGTTCTCCTCGGCGTTGAACCTGACGTTTTCGAGGACGAGGACATCGCCATTCTTCATGCTCCGGACCGCATCGCGGGCGCACTGTCCAAAGATGTCGTCAACGTACTTTACTCTCCTCTGGAGGAGCGCCTCCAGCCTCTCGGCATGAGCTTCCAGGGTGGTGAAGTCCTTCTTTCCCGGCCGGCTCTGGTGAGTGACAATCACTACCCTGCTCTGGGAGAGGGCCTGGATTGTAGGGAGGTGCTCGCGGAAACGCTTGTCATCAAGGATGTGCCTGGTGGTGGGGTCGATGGGGGAGTTGAGGTCCAACCGGAGAAGTATGGTCTTTCCCTCCGGTTTTATCTCTTTCAAGGTCCCGATGGGCACCTTCTTTCCCTCCCCCTACACGTTCCTTGCCTTGATCTTCTTCAGACGGAAGAGTTCTTCCCGCTCCATCTCGTCAAGGCGCATCTTGATGAAGTCCCGGGCCTCTGTCAGCTCGGGGATGACCTTGAACTCGAGCGCGTTGACCCGGCGCTTGGTCTTCTCGATCTCGTCGAGCAGGCGCTTCATCGTGGTCTCGATCTCGGCACTCTCGATGATGGCTTCCACCAGTTCCTCGAAGGCCGAAGCGGTCTCGTCGATGACGGTCGAGGTGCCGAGCACCCCGTAACCGCGGTCGATAACGCTCTTCCTGACTTTGTTCGAATCGATCTGGGGGACGACAACCCCCATAATATTCTTGCTCTTGAGGTGAACCTCCGGCACTTCCTTGACGGAGAATGCAGCGGATTTCACCCCGATGGCTCCCTCGACCGTATTGGCGAGGGCCATCATCTCGGCTGCCCGCTCGTACTTCCTGAGGAGTTCGCCACGGCTGTCCTTTGCGTTTGCCAGGATCTTGAAAAATTCCAGGATCAGTCCATCGCGCTTCATCTTGAGGATCTTGTA
>DUGV01000294.1 GCA_013331225.1 Methanolinea sp. | reverse complement strand
AACCCTTTGTGGTTCATCTAACAGTCGATGATGGAAGAGTTAAAGGTTTCGAAATTTTTGCTTATATACGCGGCTAATGTGCCGGAATCGGCAAAAAAACGGCTTTTCGGGACTCTTTAGCATCTGGATTTTAGTTAAGTTAAATAAAGTTGTGTTATTCGCAATCCTGCTGTAGATTGGAACCGGAATACCTGAAAAGCAGGTCGGTGGCGGCACGGATCTCGTTCCCCTGCTTTTTTGCTTCTTTCAGGTAGAGGTCAAAGACCTGGTCGGTAACAACATGGAGGCGTGGCTTGTACATGTCGGCTTCCATCATCAGGTCAAAACAGCGGGCTTCGGCGATCGAGAGGCCCAGTTTTTTAAACTCCCCGGTATCCCGCTGGAAGAGCGGGTTTTCTTCTCTTGCGGTGCGAAGGACGAGCCGGGCGAGAGGGGTGCCGGGGATAGGTTCGGCAATGCTTACAAATACGTCGTCTAAGCCCTGTTCCGCGATGAAATCCCTGCTCGCTGCATAATCGTCCGCGGTCTCGGTGGGATACCCGACAATAAAACTTCCGGCAACTTTCAGGCCGTGGCTCCTGCATGCCTCAACCGCATCTTTCGCCTGGGAGACACTGACACCCTTCGCCATCTGGGAAAGGATCCGGTCGCTCCCCGATTCGATGCCGAAGAATACCCACCCAATGGTGTATTTCCCGACGGCTTCCAGTATCTCGTCCGTGATGCAGTCTACCCGTATGTCGGGTGCAGAGACGTTTTCCCGCCCCATGATGCCGGCCATGCCCGAGAGGAGCTCGATGAATGCGCCGGGGTTGAGGTTCCCGTCACGGTAGCAGTAGAGAGAGCCGGTCCCCCCCGAGATAGAGATGCGCCGGGCTCCCTTGTCCCGGAACGCCCGGACCTCGCGGAGCACCTCTCCGATCTCCCTTGACCGGATCTCGCGGCCGAAGAAACGCGGGACCTGGCAGAACGTGCATCCGCCAAGGCATCCCCGGTGGCTCTCGATGTAGGCGCTGGCTCCCCTGATGCTCTGGGCCCCGATGTCGTCTGGAATCAGGGGAAGTGGGCGGGCAAGGGTGACAGGTGGAACAGGCGGCTGGACCACAACCCGGTCCCCGTCCCTGTACGCGATCCCGGGAATATCGGGAGATATCCCCCGTTTCACAAGGGGTACCACGGCATTCTCCCCTTCGCCGACCACGACCGCGTCGACCCCGAGCTCGCCGAGCACCATCTCCGGGGCAGAAGAGACAGGTCCTCCCGCGTAGCAGACCCCGCCCTTTTCCCTGTGCTGCCGCACGCTGTCCTTTATCTTCTGGTCCAGGAGATGCTGCGTGGAATAGAGTGAAAGGAGCAGGATCTTCTCTTCGCATGGCCCAGCCGACCGTGCCAGGGTCACCTCCATCCCTGCGTCCTGCAATATCCCGCCGATCAGCATGGCGCCGTAGGTGTAGAGATCGGGGGAGAGTATCCGGACGTTCAGTGCAATCTTCCTCCAGGCGGGTACCTACAGTCACTTGGCCGGAAAGAAAGATAAAATGTAATGATTTTTCACCCACCTGATGTCAAAAGGGGGATTTCTTGAGCACACCGTGAGAGGAGGGCGTGAGGAGTGAATCGTGCAGGATATGCCCTTATCCTTGAATTCCAATAAAAAACGAGGATTTTTTGGAGCACTCCTGAAAGGAGGGGATTTCTCACTCGTGGTCGCAGGAATGGCCTTCGGTATGGTGGCAGCTCGAGACACCGGGCACGATCCGGCCCGCGATGAACTCCTGGGCGACCAGGTCTATCGGCCCGCTGATCCCGAGGATCACCTGGATGCCGTGCTGCTGGAAGAGTTCGACCGCCCGGGGTCCCATGCCTCCCGCAATCACGTGGGTCACATCATGGGAGGCAAGGAACGGCGGCAGGACGCCGGGCTGGTGGCCGGGGCTCTCCAGCACCTCCCTGTGGAATATGACGCCGTTCTCAACCGAATAGAGGGAATACGTGCTGCAGTGGCCGAAGTGCTCGGAGACTTTCGACCCTTCGCTTGCAATCGCGATCTTCACCCTGTCACCGCCATGATCCCTGCCGGGTGTCCGTGATCCGTGAACGGCCGCGGCCGTTTCCGCGTCCGCATCCGCGTGCGGTCCCACTCCTTCCCGGTCCATATGTTCCCCGGCTTTCCTGGGGGAACTGCGTTGAATCCTCCATCTCGGGCGCGACATCGCGGGCCGCATCAGGAGGAACCGGGACTGCTGCAGCAGCGCAGCGCCCGAAGCCCCTCACTGTCATTGCCCCTCTTCCACGGGGCCCGCTTCCATCAAGTCCAGGCATTATCATGTCTCCTTCACGCACGGGTTCGCGCGTGTAATAATTACTCATATGAGTAAAAATCTATATAAACCTGTTGAACCGGGCAGGAGCGCATCCAAGCCACTATCGCGGCGTGAAGACGAAAAAAAGAAAAAGGGGGTGGTTTCTGACCTTACCGCGCGGGTATGATCAGCGAGCGCTCTCCGGCGGGCATGAACTCGCGGATTGCACCCTTGGCGAACTCGCGCCTGGGCTCGGCGAAGTCGAACTTGAGCGAGGGGTCGGCGAAGGCGACTTTGATCAGCGCGTTGAGTGACCAGGCATCTCCGCGTCCGTAGTGAGCACCGCCGACGATAGCGGCGTACTCTCCCTGGTGTCCCACGTTCATGGCGTAGTTCGGGTAGTTGGGTCCGCGGAGCTCTCCGACAGCGCCCTCGTCGGGCCGAATCGCGAGCGAGTTTGCGGAACCGCACTGGTCCTGCAGGTCGTAGCCGAAGAACCCGAGACGTGACCAGCCTTCCTTGTGCATCAGCATGCACAGGTACCAGGCGTTCAGCCCGGCGTTGGAGTTCCCGGTCGCAATCGAGGTGGACAGACCGCAGGCAGCGGCGAGCACACCGGCACGCTGGGAGCCGCCGAAGTGGTCCTCCATCAGGGTCGGGAACTGCTCGTACTGCTCCATTCCGTTCAGGCAGACCTCGGTTGCGATGTCGTTGACG
>DUGV01000038.1 GCA_013331225.1 Methanolinea sp. | reverse complement strand
TAGGAGAAAAAGACGTTTTCAAAAATAACCTCTCCCCTGATAGCGGTCTTCGGTTTCTCGGAATGGTCGGAGGGGTCGTATTCCTTCAGGATCGAGAAGAGGTCTTTTATTCTTCCCGCAGCAGCGATGCTTCCCTGCATCTGAAGGGGGAAAGAAAGGAGGGATTGTAATGCAGCACTGACGATGGGAAGAAAGGCGATGAATGCCACGAAATCCCCAAGAGACATGATGCCGCTCAATACCTGATTGCCACCCATCCAGAGGATGATAAGGAAGGCTGCACCTGCAACCAGGGCACGGCTCTTGTCTGCGAGAGCGCTGATGAGGCTGTTGCCGATCCTGGTATCTCCCAGGTCACGGACCTGGGTTGCGATCTCTTCCGCTTCTCTTTGCTCTGCCCCGTGGGTCTTCACTGTCTCTATTCCCGCAATTGCTTCACCCATCCTGGCAAAAATTTCGGATAGTCTCTCGAGTTCCATGTAAGTCAGCTGGCGGATCTTTCCCGAGATGATGTAGTTGATAACCGCCATTATCGGAAAAACCCCTAGAAACACGAGTGTAAGGTATGGTGAGATAAAGATCATCGCGCCTATGGTGAAGAGGAGGGTAAACATCGACGAGGTGATCTGTGGAAATTGCGTGATTACCAAGCCCTGGAGATATGCGGTATCTGATGATATCCGGGAGATGATTGACCCGGTCTTTTTAGACCGGAAGAACCGGATGGGAACAAATAGTACGTGGGTGTAAAGGGAGGTCCGGAGTGATACAATGAAACCCTCCCTTACCCGGATAGTAAGATACGTGCGGATGATATCAAGGACGCCAATAACCAGTCCTACAACAATAACGACTACAATAAATGAGAAAAGTGAACTCCCCATGAATGTGATGACCTGGTGCACAGGCTGGCTCACCAAGCCGCCAGGAGAGGCCGGGACCTGAACGGGGTTGTTACCGAACACCGAATCAATAAGGATTTTTGATGAATACGGGATGAATGCCATGCAGAATGAGCGAAGTGCGGTAAAAACAAGAATGACCGCAATCATACCGAGGTAAGGTCTGAAAAGCGGGAAAAAAAACAGGAGATCTTTCCAGGAATAATTAATGGCGCCCGCTCCCTGCGCCCTATCAGGAATGAACCGGGTAATCATGGTCTGGACGAATCGTTTTATGCGGTTCAACGTTCATCCTTTGTTCTCCCACTTTAAATTCATATGAGTTCAATCGATCTGCACCTCGAGATCTTTTCTTCCCTGCATTTGATTGTTATTTAAAGGGATGCGCTTCTTATCTGTCGTGTAACAAGGTTAGAAAGTTATGAAAATGGAATGGAAAATAAATTGAAGTTTCCAGTGGAAAATGAGGCAAAAATCCTGAGACCAATGAATGTAATAAAAACATCATTGGTGTCCGTTCGCGTATGCATACCAAAGGCTATTTCGATTCATTCTGCCGAAATACTCTTGAATGCCACTCGAAGGGGCTCCAAGAATCCTGGGTTTTTTATATGGGATTATTTTAACCGTCGTAGAACCATATCTTCTTTATAAGTCAAGATTCCCGGTAAGGGTAAGGATTGTATTTCTCACAGGTTCCCTCCTCTCCGGCATCCTGCTCTTTACGCCGATGACACCACTCTTTTTCCCCGCAAGCCTTTACCAGATGAAAGAGTTTGATGCCGCCATCCCGGTTATCATCGCAGTGTTCTCATTCTTCGTCATCGCGACGCTGGCGCTGGGGAGAAGTTTTTGTGGGTATGCCTGCCCTATCGGTGCGATCCAGGAACTCCCTTACTTCATTCCTATAAAAAAATGGAAGTTCAGGCAATAGGGTCTTCTCCTTGTTGTCAGTGGAGTGCTCATTGCAGTGTTCATAGTCCTCGCGTTCATGATGGTAATCCACCTCTTTTTTCTCAATCTCATCCTGATGCGAGGAGTACTGGATGTATTCCTCTTTGGAGGATGGAGTATCCCAGCCTTCCTGTTCCTTGCTCTCGTGGTGCTGTCTGTAATGTTTTACCGGCCATTCTGCCGGTTTGCCTGCCCTTATGGAGCGCTGATGTCTCTTGCCGCCTGGAGGAGTCACTTTTGCGTAGTGAAAACAGCTGCCTGTAAAGACTGCAGAAAATGCGATGATGTGTGTCCCACCGGCAAGGTTCTTTCAGGCCATGAAGGGAATGAGTGTTATCTCTGCGGGCGCTGTATTGATGTATGTCCTGTGCAGGGCGGAATGATCTATTCAAGGCGGAGGAACAAGAGATAACCGTTCCGGGTGAAAGGACAATCCGATATTCTTCAACCACCTCCTCAATTCGAACAGCAATGCCACTTCCGGGGGGATGGATCGAACGCCAGCGAATCGTCTCTCCTTCCGCGCCCATACTTTTATTATCTCCTGCTGTAAAGCCACACATATGGCAGACAGACCATTAGGAGTCACAATAATTGGTATCCTCTGGATTATTGGAGGATTGCTCATGTTACTTGCCGGGCTTGGCCTTGCCGCTCTCGGTGCGGTGATTGCCGGCCCTATTGGAGGAGTGATAGGACTGGCGCTGGGCTTTGTCCTGATCATCATCGGAATCATCGAGATCCTCCTTGGGATCGGCTGCTTCAAGGCATGGGGCTGGGTGTGGACAGTGGGCGTCATCATCACGATCATAAGCCTCGTCATGGGGATCATCACTCTCTTCTCGGACTGGATGTCCGGGCTCATCAGCATCATCATTTCTGCGATCATCCTCTGGTACCTCTTCCAGGCGAACGTGAAAGCGTATTTCGGGAAATCCTGACACCAAGGCCCCTAAAAACTCTTTTTTTTGAATAACGCCTTCCTGGAGGGGTCAAAAGGTATATCTGCTCTTCGGCCCATGCCCTGGTAGGACTCAAAAGATATGTCTGCCATCGAGTTCCTTATTGTCGCTATCACCTCGATCATCGCGATCATGAATCCTGTCAGCACCGCGGCGGTCTTCTCTATCCTGACTGAGAGGTTCACCCCGGAACAGCAGAGGGAGGTGATGCTCAACTCGCTTCGCATATCACTTGTGGTGCTGATATTCTTTGCTCTCACCGGCCAGGTCATCTTCACGGTCCTAGGGCTCACCATCCCCGCGTTCAAGATCGCCGGCGGCATCCTCCTTGTCTCGTTTGCAACCGGGATGCTGACGGCAAAAAAGGAGGTGTATTCTCCGGAAGAACTCGAAAACATCGCCGTGGTACCGCTTGCATTCCCGCTCACCTGCGGTGCCGGGACGATCACGGTGGTGATCCTTATCTCGTCCCAGGCCATTGGCATTCTCGAGAACCTGCTCGTGATAGTTGCGGTGCTGGTCGCAATCGGGGCATCGTACATCGCGATGAAGTACTCATCGCGGATACTCCGTTTCATCGGCGATCAGGAGTTGCGGATTATCACCAAGTTTCTTGCCGTATTTGTACTCGCCATCGCGATACAGTTCATCCTGAACGGGATCTCGGATGCGATGCCCGATATCCTGGCCCATGTCATGGATTAAAATGTCCAGCGTATCGAGAAATACCCTCATGTGCCTTTTTTTGGTCTATGGACATACCAAAACAAATTTTTCCTCCTACTCGCAAATGCCGTTACCACAGGAAGATTCTCATGGAAAGATCATGTATGCTGGTTCTCCTCGCGCTTGCCACGGTGCTCGCGTTCGCGGCGGGATGCACATCAAGCGCTCCCGGCTCAAATGTCATGCCCCAACAAACGACTCAGGTCCCGGGACCTGCTGCCACAGCAACCGAAACCGCGCAGGCAACCGCGGTTGCGACAGATGTGGGAACTCCCCCCAGCGCTTCCCCTACAGCCCCGCTCAGGGCACTGGTTCTGGAAGCTGCCGATCTCCCGGACGGATATTCTCTCATTTATGAGGGGGAGATGCTTCCCGGAGCCGAGGATTGCCCGGACGGTGAATTCTGTTACCTCGAGGGATACTCTGTCTCGATGGTAACAGGAGACGCGGAAAACTCCACCCTTGTCGACCAGACGATCTCGCGGTATTCTGGGCATGCGACGGAGGAGACGCTGGACGCTGTCCTCGCCGACCAGTTCCCCGAAATTATGGCAGCAGATATCATCGCGCTAAAAGCCCCTCCCCTCGGTGATGCGAGCGCAGCATACAGGTTCAGGTTCCCCTCGACAGGGGACGCTGTTGAAGGCTATCTCGTCATCTTCGGGAAGGGAGAAGTGCACGAGATGATCATGGTCATCGGGACGGGCGCAGGGGAGAACCTTGCTCTTGACCTTGCGAAAAAGGCGGCTTCAAAAATTACCTGAAGAAGGGAGAGTGTGGGGTCTCACTCTTATCCTCAATAACCTCATTTTTCCTGGGAATGGAACAATCTGCGTGGATCCCTCAATTCACCGGCTGGCCCGGAGGACAGTCTTAAGCCTCTGGAAGTCCTCTTCGAGCGCTGACCGGGCCGGCGGGTTGTGGGTGATCACCGCCGGGTGGTATACAGGGATGATTACGAGCTCCCGGTCCCCGGCATTGCAAGGGACACCGTATTCCCTCCCCCTCACCTCCCTGTATGATGGAAAGGGCAGGCCGAAGTGTTCCAGTATCGCCTTGGCGGCGACCTGCCCCATCGGGACAAGTACTTCGGGTGAGAGGTGAGCGATTTGCAGTCCGAGATAGGGCATGCATGCAGCGATCTCGTCCCTTTTTGGAGAGCGGTTTTTCGGCGGACGGCACTTCACTACGCTCGTGATGAACACCTCTTCCCGGGAGAGGCCAATTTCTTCGAGGAGACCAGAGAGGATTGCGCCGGCCCGGCCGACGAACGGTTTCCCTGTCTCATCCTCCTTCCTGCCCGGCCCTTCTCCAACCAGCATCACACGGCAGGGAACCGGCCCTTCACCCGGGACCGTTTTCGTCCGCGAGGCGCAGAGCGGACATTTCCGGCAGGACGCAATCTCCCCTGCAAGCGTCGCCATAGCCAGGACCGGAGAGCCGCCATTGTCATTGGGCATAGAGGGTCACCATGGGGTGGCATGTACAGTACATAAGGCAATCCAGGGGATGTGGGATGGGATTCATCGGGTGGGAAAATACCTCTTGCATGAAGGAATGGTGGAATTGCATGGGGCAAGGATGCTTCGATTCAAGCCGGCATGGGACAGGGAATAATCCGGATCCGTGGCAGCAATCCCAGGGCACGGGGAGACCAAATACCCCATAACCTCACGGGGCAAATATCATGCAGGAACGATATCACCCCATGCTTCAGACATTCCTCCTGGGCCTTATCATCGGTCTTACCGGGGCGCTTGTCCCTGGCCCAACGCTCGTTGCCACCATCAACTCATCGGCAAGGGGCGGGTGGAGCACGGGCCCCCGCGTCATGGCAGGACATGCGGTCGTCGAGGCGGCAATATTTCTCCTTATCATCATTGGTCTTGGCTCGGTGAACGCATTGCAGGAGTATACGGCGTTCATAGCGGCAGTAGGGGGCATTGCGCTCCTGGTCTTTGGATTCTTGACCATCAGGGGGGCAGGAAATGCGATGCCGGAGGGGAAGACGGAACAGGCAGTCACAAATCCTTATCTCGCAGGAGCCCTCACCAGCGTTTCAAACCCGTATTTCTGGATGTGGTGGTTCTCGGTCGGCAGCGCACTGGTCCTTGCCGCGGCCCAAAAGGCGTTCCCGTTTGCCCTCGCATTCCTGATAGGGCACTGGTCAGCTGATTTCGGGTGGTACACCATCGTATCAACAAGCGTGCACCAGGGACGGCGGGTCTTTGACGAGCGGGTATATGCCTGGATATTGCGCGGCTGCGGCGCGTTCCTCCTTGTTTTTGGCGCATATTACCTGGCAACAGCATTTGCGTGGATCTCGGCCTGTTAACCAGGATTGCCGGGGCCGGACTCCTGCCAGGGCAGTCCTTAAAAAAAGGCCGAGATGTCGAGTTCCGTGCTTCGTTTCCGGTAATGCTGGAACAGATCCTCGCCCCATCCGACTGCCGCGGGATCGCTGCTGAAGAGATCAGAGGAGCTGTCGTAGAGGGGGCTCTCT
>DUGV01000029.1 GCA_013331225.1 Methanolinea sp. | reverse complement strand
GCCGGAAGAAGTTGCGAGGGTGGTTGAGCGCCACATTGGTGCAGGCCTCACCGCGGACGAGTGCACACTTCTCGGGCTCCTTCCCATCGACTGCATGCCGCGCACCCTGGAGGAGCGGGTAGTCGCACATGCGGACAACAGGGTTGCCGGAACCCGCCGCATCTGCCTCGATGAGAGGCTGTTGCACGCAATCCATCTCCAGAAGAGGCAGAAACAACGTCTCTACCGTCTCTGGCAGGAGATGGAGATGTTCAGGCAGACCCCTGGAACGTGATCTGGCGTACCTGGGGGAGACGCCTGATCCCTTCGATCACCGCNNGGGGGAAAGTCCCCCTCGATAATGACCACGAGCCTCGGCTCCTCCGAAAGGACCGGGTCGGTGACATAGATCTGGCGTATCGAGAGCCCTTCTTCTGCGATAACCCTGACGGCGGCACTGACAATACCTCTCTCGCTTGCGTCTTTTGGGAGGATGGTCATCACCGAAAGGCCGAGGTGCCCTGCCACCCGGGAGAGGTCGGGTGCTGCCCTCATGTGCATGAAGATATTCCGGTGCAGGGGAAGGGAGAGGATGCGCTGGGCGGTGGTGTCCACCACCCTCCTGTCCGTATCAAGCGCCTTTGCCACCTGCGTTGCAGGTATCTCAATCCCGTTGCACGTGATCCTGCCGTCCGCATTCACACCAAAACCATTTTCAAGGAGGAACCTCAGCACCCGGGTCTGGGAGGGGGAGTCTCCAAACTCCCCGATGATCTCCGACCACATAGTCAAGATCTATGGGCTTGTAATTAATATACATCCCCGTTCACATCTGCACACTGATGATCCGTGGAGACCGCCCATTGCGCTCCAGCAGGAGGGATCAGGACTCCACGGGTCCCAGGATATGGATAACCTTATTTCGAAGCGGCATCCATCTAATATGGCACGGAGCGAGGGTTGCCGAGCCAGGTCAAAGGCGCCAGCTTGAGGGGCTGGTCTCGCAGGAGTTCTTGGGTTCAAATCCCATCCCTCGCATCCGAACTTGAGTATCTCTTCTACTGACAGCGCTTGCTCCATCCTTGGCAGAGGTGGCATGGCGCCAGTGTTCCGGGAATACTCCCCGGGAATGGAAGAATGCCTGCGCAATTATCGCTCTTTTCCAAAGAATGATTGACCCGTTGCCCTGATGACAGGCATTATATCTCACGGCACTGACGGGGTTACCATGGGAGACTTTGATCCTAAAAAACACATTGCCGAAGAGGCTGGCTATGATGCCAAGGATAATTACGTGCGCGGGCTCAAGATGCCCGAGACAAGGTTTAAGAACATGGTGCATAACCACCCTCCGGATGAACAGAAGAGCATGAGAACGCAGGTTGACCAGGCCGAAGCCGCCGGGCTTCGCAACTACCAGGTCAAGCATTCGAAAGGCTTCTACATCATTGAGAATGGAATCGTGGTGGGGAGCGGAAGGGGCTAATTTCCCCATTCAAGCCCTTTTTTGAACCGGGAAATTTTTTCCCGTTTGTTTACAGGTATGGGGGGCCTGAAAATGGAAATCTTTTTTACAATTCACCGGATATTGCAGAGGTATCCGGCCTGGCTTTTCTGAATGTCATGAATTTTCCGGGTCAAAAACGTGGTCTGCCGAAAAAAAAGGTTCAATCTGAGAGGAATCACTTCAGCCTTTTTCTCCGGATACTGTTCCCCAACAGGGAACCAGCGATTCCCATTGCCGCCAAGGGGAGAGAGTCCCCGAGTGGCGTGGAGGGAGTAGGAGTCGGTGTGGGGGTTGTGGGAACGGTGGTGGTGGGTATGGTAGTCACATCGGTTGGCACCTGCATTGGCACTGCAGTGGTGGGCGTGGTCTCGACAGGATTGAAGACCACGAGTTCGACATTGTCGATATAACCCTCCAAGAAGGGCCCGAATGCATAATCTCCTCTCGTGGTAATGGCGAGGCGGTCCATGAAGAAGAGATCGCGTCCGACGGATACAAAGTAGCCCCATACCAGTTCGCCACTCTCCTTCTCGGTCACCTTTATATCTGCGTGCTGGAGCTCCTTGGTATACCTCGCCGTGACATGGTAGGTCATGTTCTCCTTGAATTCCACGGTCTGGCACCCGGGCAGGTTTCCGCAGTAGGAGGTGTAGTAGCTCGTGGCTTCCCGGAGCTGGTTGTTCTGGTCGATCACCCGGAGAGACATAATCTTCCCGTATTTTCCATTTTCAAAGCTTGAGAGGACGTTCGTCCCCCTCGTGAAGTCCATCTCAGAACTGATCAGGCCGAACCGGAACCCGCTCTCCTTCTGGGAGGTGAGGATGACTACATCGAAATCAATGATGAAGGACTGCCCGTTGTACTTCACGGGAATGAATGCATAGCCGTTTGTTCCCCCCTCTGTCTTGAAGTGATACATCTCCAGGGATGGATCCCAGTAATACCGCGTGGGGCTGTTGGTGTTCCATCCCGGGCTCTCCGAGAAATCCGACTGGTATAATACTGACTTCACTGTCGTTTCTGCTGCGGTGGCGGGAAAAGCCAGAATGGCACAGCAGCCGAGCAGCAGGAGCATGAGTATTCTGAATCCTTTCATTGGCATATCTCCTCGTGAAACGGTCCCCACATGAACTCCTGTTCTTCCGTAACCACAGGGAGT
>DUGV01000224.1 GCA_013331225.1 Methanolinea sp. | reverse complement strand
CCGAGAAGGACGGGACGTTCACCAGTGGCGAACGGCGTATCAACCGTGTAAGGAAGGCTGTCGACCCGCCCGGTGATGCCAAGGAGGACTGGGAGATCTTTGTGCTCCTTGCAAAGAAACTCGGGCTGAAGGGCTTCGACTTTACATCACCCCAGGAGATCTGGGACGATATGCGCAAGGTCACTCCATCGATGTTCGGAGCAACGAATCCCAGGATCGACAAGCCGGGGTCTGTGCACTGGCCCTGCCCGACGGAGGAACACCCTGGCACCCCCATCCTTCACAAGGAGAAGTTCTCTTCGGCTGACGGCCTCGGGGCCTTCTTTGGCATCGAGTACCGCCCGCCTGCCGAGGTCGCTGATGCCGCCTATCCGTTCACCCTGATGACCGGGCGGCTGATCTTCCACTACCACACCAGGACCCAGACCGATCGGTCGGCAATGCTCCATTACGAGGTGCCGGAAGGTTATGTCCAGATCAACCCTGACGATGCTAAAAACCTGGGGATTAAAGACGGGGAGAAAATCAAGATCAGCAGCCGGAGGGGAGAGAGTATACCGGTAGCCCGGGTAACTGATGAGGTTGCTCCCGGGGTGCTGTTCATGGCGATGCACTTCCCCAACGGGGCAAACAATCTCACGAACACCGCACTCGACCCGATGTCAAAGATGCCGGAGCTGAAGCACTGTGCAGTCAAGGTTGAAAAGATCGCGGAGGCGAAATAAATGTCCCTCTTTGGCGGAAAACCGGATGTGAAGAAGGGGGACATGTTCTATGCATGGACCACTGATGCCAACCTTGCCAAGAAGGCCGAGTGCGGCGGCGCGGTGACCCAGCTCCTGAAGTTTGCCCTCGAGAGCAAAGCGGTTGATGCAGTGCTTGCGGTGAAGAAAGGCCAGGACCTGTATGATGCAGTACCTGTAATCATCACCGATCCAAAAGAGCTGGACCAGACGGCAGGCTCCCTCCACTGTGGGACGCTGCTCGTCTCGAAACTTGTGAAGAAGTACCTTGACGGGGCGAACAAGATGAAGATCGCCATGACTGTCAAGGGATGCGATGCCATGGCCCTCTACGAACTTGCCAAGCGCCAGCAGGTGAACCTTGACAATATCCTGATGATCGGGGTCAACTGCGGCGGCTCGGTGAGCCCTGTGGTCGCCCGGAAGATGATCAAGGAAAAATTCGGCGTCGACCCGGACAAGGTGCACAAGGAAGAGATCGACAAGGGCCAGTTCATCANNGATCTCGCCTGCGGGAACTGGGGGGTTATTGGCGACAAGGCCGGCAAGGCAACCTTCGTTGAAGTCTGCAGCGAGAAGGGTGCCGGTCTCCTCAAGGCGGCAGTCGGTGCAGGGGTCATCAAGACAGAGGCACCGAACCCGAAAGGCCTGGAGATACGTGGCAAAGTCGAAAACGCCATGTTCAAGCTCGCCGACAAGTGGAGGAAGAAAGACTTCGAAGGGCTGGGCAACGGCCGAGACCGCCTCAAGAAAATTAAAGACGCGACGTCCCGGTGTGTCAAATGTTACGCATGTATCGAGCAGTGCCCCATCTGCTACTGCGTGGAGTGCAGCACCAAGAAGCCATACTTCGTGCCGCCCGGTGAACTCCCTGTCAGTTTCATGTTCCACCTCATCCGTTTCTCGCACATTGCCGACAGTTGCGTGAACTGTGGACAGTGCGAGGAGAACTGCCCGATGGAGATCCCGAACGCGCTGTTCATGCACGCCAACCAGGTGGAGCTCGAGAAGATGTTTGGTCACGTCCCCGGGCAGGACATGTCATTGCCGCTCCTTGCCCTCGTTGAAGAGAGGGAAGAGAGAGACAGGCTCCTTGCGACCGGAAGCGACCAGATTTTCGACATATTCAAATAACACCGGGAATGTGGTGGGATAAAACCCGGATCCCTCCCTTCCAGGGCACAGAACTCCAGATCCTTTTTTTTGTGTTTCCGATCACTTATGGATGATACATGATAGCACTGTGATCTCGCTGGTGCGGGGCGGTCGTCAAAAAAGTGCGGAGTGCGGTCACTGATGAATGATTTCCAGGCTCACGTCGAGATTTTTTACGCTGTGGGTGAGGGTGCCCATGCTGATTAAGTCGACCCCTTCCATCGCGTAGCCCGGGAGGTTCTCTTCCGTGACCCCGCCAGAGACCTCGACAAGGAGGCCCTCGCGGAGGCCTGCGCTCTCCAGCCGGGAGAGACACTCCCTGATCACCGCGGGAGACATATTGTCAAGGAGCAGGATGTCCGCCCCGGCCCGGGCAGCCATGAGTGCCTCGTCAGGGGTCTGCACCTCTATCTCCACCTTCCTGTACCTCGAGTATGCCTTTGCCTTCAGCACCGCGTCCTCCAGTGGCACCAGTGCCAGGTGGTTGTCCTTTATTAAAATCCCGTCGGAGAGGGTCATCCGGTGGGGGTCGCCGCCGCCGAGAATGACGGCTTTCTTGTCAAGGATGCGGAGCCCCGGCGCCGTCTTGCGGGTGGATGCGATCCGGCAACCGGTTCCAACGCGGTCAAGGATCACCTGGAGCCGGCGTGTCATCGTCGCGATTCCGCTCATCCTCCCGAGGATGTTGAGCGCGGTCCTCTCTACAAGGAGCACTGCTCTCGCAGGCCCTTCGAGGGTTGCAATGACTGCCCCTGCATCCACCGGCTCCCCGTCGCCGAGCCGTGGAGAAACCATTACTCCATGCGCCTGGAAAAGGGCTGACGCCTCCTCCAGTCCCGCGATGACCCCTTCCTCCCTTGCCACGATCCTGGCAGTGCAGCGCTGGCCGGAGAGAAGGGAGTCCGAGGTGACGTCACCGGCAGGTACATCTTCCCGAACGAAAGAGAGCAGCAGGCCCAGGGGAATCTCGGGACCCTTCGTCACCGGCCGATCACCAGCATCCTCTCGATAGCTCCCCTGGCCCGGTCCATGATGTCCGGAGGGAGGGTGACCTCGTACTGTTCGTACTCGAGTGCCAGGAGGAGGTTCTCGAGGGTGGTCTTCTTCATATCTTCGCATATGGCATCCTCCTTGACATGGAAAGTGTGTCCCGGGTAAAGCGTCTTTAACCGGTACGCCATCTCTCTCTCGGTCAGGATGTTCCAGGCTGCGTTGCCCTTCCGGCTGCCGACAAGCCTGACCATACCCCCGGTGGAGGCCACCATGTCCGATCCACGCTGGATCTCGGGACGGCACTCGGGGTGGCAGATGATCTCACCCCCGCGCTTCCGGGCGGATTCGAGATCCTCATAGGTGAAACACTCATGCACGTAGCAGTGCCCGCCAGGAGGAATCGCGATGATCTCTTTCTCGGGGATCTGGCCCTGGATGTAGGCTGCCAGATTGGAATCAGGCCCGACGATGACCTCCCTCTCGGGAAGGGATCGGACCACCTTCACTGCGTTTGCAGAGGTGCAGATCACATCTGCATGGGCCTTGCATTCCGCAGTGCTGTTGATGTAGAGGACTACAGGTGCACCGGGGTGGCGCTCCTTTGCCTCGAGGATGAGCGAGGGAGAGAGCTGGTCTGCCAGCGGGCAGGTGGCATCCTTCTCCGGGATGATCACTTTCTTTCCGGGATTGATGATCTTGGCGGTCTCTGCCATGAAGAGGACCCCGCAGAAGACAATGAGCGGGGAGTCTGTTTCCCTTGCTTTCTGGGCGAGCTCGAGACTGTCACCCACCACGTCGGCGAGATCCTGTATCTCGGGCCGCTGATAGTTATGCGCCAGTATGATGGCATTCTTCTGATTTTTCAGTGAGATTATGCGTCCTTTTACGCTCATGTCCCGACCACCAGGGGCTGCTCGAGGTTCCGGAGGAGAGTGAGGATAGAGAGGGCGGCAAGGTAGCTGGTGGCAGGGTTATCCGGGCTCGGCACATTGCTTACCCGTATGTAGATCTCTCCGAACTCTCCCTCTGCCTCGATCTCGTGGATATTCCTCTCGACTGATGGGTCAGCATACAACTCGACGTCGGCGTCTCTTCCCGCAGCAAGGCTCAATGCCACCGAGACGTTCACGTTCTTTGGGAACTCCTTGATGCACTCGTGGGACTTGCCCTGAAAGACGAGGCAGCGTTCCGAGGTCCGTATGCCGAGCGACTCGGGGCTCTTTGTCGTCCTGAGAAGAAGGCGGTGGATGGGAGAGATCTGGCCAACTTTGAGGTTGTCGAGCCCCGCGACTGCGCCGCTTGGGATATAGATGCGCCTCCCTGCCGCTTCAGCGATGCGGACGAGGTCTTCGCGGAAGTTGGGGTCGGCAAGGGCTCCCACGGAGAGGAGGATGAGGTGTTTTTCTCCGGACAGCACCATCTCCGCATACTGGCGCACGGCCCGGACAGAGGCGGCCTCTACGACATACTCGAAATCACTGGCGATGAATGATTCGAAGTCCTGGTATGCGTTCCCTCCGGAGAGTGCGGCAAGTTCGAGGGCTCTTGGGTACACCTGGTCATACAAAGCCACTATCTCAAAGTTTTCACGGTATTTCGCGATGATGTGGCCGATATTTCCGCAACCAAGCACCCCTATCCTGATCATTGTACTAGAGATTGGGAATGCCACCGGTTAAGCATTTTTCCATCCATCGGGATATTCATCTGTGGTTCTTAAGGATTCGACGTATTTTTTTTTTGGGATAGATCCGGGGTATCGCAGGATGCGGATTGAGCGCCTGGACGGGATGTGAACCCTCATCTGCTCTGGCGCAGAGTGTATGAGAGAGGCATGGAAGGCTCCCGAGACGGCCATCCCCCTGAACAGGGGGTATTGCGCACAATCGCACAAAAGAAGGTATATATCAAGACATTCGGTTGCACCTACAACGAGGGGGACAGCCGGAAGATCGCGGCAGTGCTGGAACGGCAGGGTTGCACGCTCGTGAGCAGCCCGGAAGAGGCCGGGGCCGTCATTGTGAACACCTGCACGGTCATCGGTGCGACTGAACGGAAAGTGCAGAGGGAGCTTCGTTCACTGCGGAACCACTCCCTCTATGTCACGGGGTGCATGGCCGTGGTGCAGAGGGATGCCATACTCTCGGCCTGTGATCCCGTCATCTTCCACCCCGATGAGATACATGCGTCGTATGCGCCACCGGGATGCATGCCATCGGGCCGGGTGGGGATCGTGCAGATATGCCGGGGGTGCAGGGGTTCGTGCTCGTACTGCATCACCCGCAGGGCACGCGGCCCCCTGGTAAGTTACGGAAGCGACGAGATCCTCCGCGAGGTCCAGTCTCTGGCCGGGCAGGGGGCGGTGGAGATCCGGCTTTGCGGCCAGGACGTGAGCGCATGGGGCATGGACTCCGGGTCGAACCTCGGGATGCTTCTCGCAGAAATCGGCGAGGTTCCGGGCAATTTCCGGGTCCGCGTGGGGATGATGAACCCGGCGACCCTGTTTCCCGTCATGGATCAGGTGGCCGGAGCGTTCGGGAGGGAGAGGATCTTCTCGTTTTTCCACCTCCCGGTCCAGTCCGGGTCGGATGCGGTCCTTGAGAGGATGGGGAGGGGATACACCGCTGCCAGGGCACTCGCAATAGTAGCGCGGTTCCGCACACACTGCCCCGGGATCACTCTCCACACCGACGTCATCTGCGGCTATCCCGGGGAGACCGAGGAGGAGTTCCGCGAGACACTGGCATTCCTCTCACGGATGCAGCCTGACAAGGTGAATGTGACCCGTTACTCTCCCCGGCCGAAAACTCCCGCAGCGAGGCATAAGGACATGCCAGACCGCTTCAAGAAGGAACGGTCCCGGATCCTGCGGGCCCATGCGGAGAAAATTGCGAGGTCCAGGAACGAGGCATGGATAGGAAAGGAGGTCCTCGTTCTCATTACTGAGATCCTCCGGCCCGGTTCATCGATGGGCCGGACCCGGCAATACCAGGGGGTAGTGGTGAGGGGGAATCACCCCCCAGGATCCACCATGGTTGTCCGCCTGACCGGGGAAAGGACGTATTATTTCATTGGAGAACCGGCCCGGTGATCATCGGGCCATCTCACGCGATTTTGGATCATGGCTGTCAGGCCCACATAATGTATCGCATCATATGGTTTATTGACGATGAAATGGATGAAAAGGAACCATTATTGCATCTGCAACCCACTCCTCATCTAATCCCCGGAGATACCAGCACAGATTTTGAACAAATGGAGGTTACAGAAGCGATGGACCAGATTGAGAAGGGATACAGGGCACTTTTAAAGAAGATTGACGAACTCGACGCAAAAAAGGAGGAACTATCAGAGGAGGTCCGGACCCGCGAAGCTGAACTGATGGGCCGCATGGGGGAGATGACCGCACCCCTGGTCAGCAGGATAGGGATGAACATGCTGAAGCAGGGGAAGCAGGATACGAAGGGAGAAATGTATGACACGCGGTATCATGACCAGAAGATGATCATCCTCGGCAAGACCGATCCCGTGGAGCACCGCCCCGACAACATCAGCAAGAAGGTGGATGACCAGTTCTGCGTCCTGTCTGAGGACGGAAAGTTCTACGAGCTGATGTTCAGCACAGACGGGATCATCGTCGATTCCTACCGGAACCCGCTCTCACCCGCAGACGCGCTCCAGATATACGGCCACGAGATCATGGTGATGCTGTACCGCGCGATGCGTGATTACATGGAAGGGCAGAAAGAACTCCTGGATGCACTGGAAAAGACCATCGCGTTCGTGCTGGCAGAAAAGTAAGGTGGGAGTGAGGATCACTTCCACTTGAAGAGGGGGAACATCGGTTTCAGGAGATCATCATCCGGCTTGTCGAGTGCCGAGATAGTGAAGGTCCTTTTGTACAGGTCTCCTTTTTCATTCTGGTATTCGGCAATCACTTTAACCTTGTCGATCATCATCTCGGTTGGAAAGACATTCTCTGCATCCTCGTCGAGTGAGGCGATGGTGTAATGGAGATCGTGTGGGATGAGGGAGAGCCTGATGGACAGCGCCTTTGCGTTTCCACGGTTCTTCACGATAATCCCCCTTGCGTCTTCTTTCAGACGCACTGATACATCCGGCAGCATAGTGCTGTCCGCCATGATGAAGAGGGACATGGCCAGGGCGATTACCAGTATGACCCCGATCATGCCTGCATAGATGTCGACGAGGAAATAGAGGGCTACGCAGGCGATCAGTCCCAAAACCACCAGAATAACGTGGTTCTTTTCCATAGTATGAACTCTGCTCCGATCAGTAATAAGAGGATGTGGAATGGGCCCGATGTGATTCGAACAC
>DUGV01000158.1 GCA_013331225.1 Methanolinea sp. | reverse complement strand
AGGATCTCCATGAGCACCTGGATGTCGGCCCCTGCCAGGTCGCCGATGGTGCAGATTCCCTTTTGATGAAGGGCCTCTCCTGTCTTTCGGCCAACACCCGGAATCCGGCCTGCGGAAAGGGGGTGGATGATCTCCTCGACTCTGCCCGGCGGGATGACCACAAGGCCCCCGGGCTTCTTTAGGTCTGATCCTATCTTTGCTATGACCTTTCCAGGCCCTATTCCGATAGAACAGGTGAGGCGCTCCCTGGTGAGTATATCCTCCTTGATCCGCCTTGCAACCGCTTCTGCACGCGGGTAATCTCCCAGGTACGAGAGATCCAGGTAGGCTTCATCGATGCTCACCTGCTCGAATCGTTCTGCATACCCTCGCAGTATAGCCATCACTCCCTCTGAAGCTTTCGCATAAAGTGGATAACGCGGGGGCAGGAAGACTGCCTGCGGGCAGAGATGATAGGCCCGGGAGACTGGCATGGCAGAACGAACACCAAATCTCCTGGCCTCGTAGGAGCATGTGCAGACAACACCTCTCCCGCTTCCTTCCTTTGGGTCCGCACCTATTACGACGGGCTTTCCAGCGAGATCCGGATGCTCGCGTATCTCCACCGATGCATAGAAACTGTCCATGTCCACATGGAGGATGATCCGGTGCTCCGTATCATGCCGGCGGGCGGCCCGGCTCTCACGTGCATCGCCCTGAATCTTGGTATCCGGAGAGAGTGGAGGCCTGTCCTCTTTCATTCCTTCTGTGCATCCGCGTTGAGACTCACTTCAGAGTGGGTGTTCATCGAGGCAAGCCTCCTCTCAAGTACCTTGTTCTCCGATTTCAGCTTCATGTTCTCTCTCATCAGCTTGTTCAGAGTCATGGCAAGGGCTGCGTTCTCTTTCCCGAGTATCTCGATCCTTTGCTCAAGTTTCTCCGCGTACTTCTCCAATTCATCTCGATCCAAAGAGTGCGCCCCCGTCATCACACATCTCACTAATCCGGCCAGATATAGTTTTGCATGAGGTGATTCCTGCCGGCCTCATACTTCTGTTCGGGTTAAAACGGATTCGTATACGATTGAACCGCATGGTGCGGCGGGCTCATATAGCGAAGTGCGCCGGCAGGATTTCCAAGAGCCTGAGGTTCCCCGCTTCCCTGATTGACCCTGCCCTGTAATTTTTGTCAAATACCGCGACCCAATGCAATCCCAGCAAGTATATGTGATCCCCCTCATATTTTACCCTGAGGGCAGGCAGAATGAACGCGAACCTGCGGTGCAGACCTGCATAAAACCAATATGAGTCTTCTCTCATCCAAACCACCGTTTTGGGCTCAATTGATGCTTGTCATATTTATCATCATTCTTGTCCTGGGAGTCGCCGGAATTGCCATCAACTATACCACCATGGCCCGCGATTACGAGGAGAATGAACAGACACTCCGGAATATGACTGAAGCATACTTATCGTCATCATTCCACCGTATCGACACCGGCCTGAAGATGTATGACAACACCTACAACGACCAGATGAGGGAGGGATTCTCGATCGTGATGGCCGAATATAACCGGTCCGGGGGTGACCCGTCCCGGATGAACCTGGAGAGACTCAAAGAGGCTACTGGCATGTCCGTGTATATTATCAACCAATCGGGTGTGATCGAGTATTCCACCTCCATACCGGATATCGGCCTCGATTTCTCCATTATATATCCTGACTTCTACCAATACCTTCAGAGGATATGGCATTCACCCGGGTTTTATCCCGATCGGATCGTGACCGAGTGGGTGAGCGGTGCACTGACCAAGTTCGCATACATGCCCACGCACGACCAACGCTACGTGATAGAACTCGGCCTTGCATCCGAAAGGATAACTGCAGAGAGGAAGGGTCTTCGATACGGGGACGTGAGGGAGGAGGCTCAGGAGTTCAATCCATTCATCGAGGAGATCCGCATTTGGCAGAAGCAGAAAAGGGTGGTGGGAAATTCGAGTTACCAGCCGGACGACACGCAGTCAGAAGTGCTGGACACAATACTCCGGGACCGGACAAGCCACGAGTTCCCTGACCCGGATGGAAGCAGGGTAACGAGATGGCTCTTTGTGGATATGCTGGACCCAAAGTATGCCGCGGACATGAGCCTGATCGTGGAGATTGTCTACAGCAAAGCCAAGGTTCAGCATGACCTGCAGCTCCTTGTCCTCTTCCATATCCTCGTGGCGGGTGTGGTGCTCCTCGGAGGCGGAGGGCTTGCATTCATCCTTTCACGGAGGCTCTCCCGCCCCATCCAGGGGATAGTCGAGGATGTGGACAGGATCGCGAAGGGGGACCTCGNNTTTCCCGCCCAGCGGCAGAGGAATTCGAGCGGATTGCGCAGTCAATCAACGCGATGGTGGAGACGCTCAAGGGGAGCATCACGCAACTGCAGCAGAGCGAAGATGCACTCAAAAAGAGCCAGGAGAGATACCGGTCCGTGGTGGAGACCCAGACCGAGATGATCGCCAGGTTCCTTCCCGACGGGACACATGTCTTCACGAACGAGGCCTATTGTGCATATTTCAACCTCCCCTGCACACAGATCATAGGTACCCGGTTCAAACCATTGATACCCCCTGATGAGAGGGCAATGCTCAGGGAATACTTCGCAGCCTTCACACCCGATCGACCTGTCGGGACCATCGAGCATCGCATAATACTTCCCGGCGGCGAGGTACGTTGGCAGCAGTGGAATGACAGGGCAATATTCGGACCTTCCGGGGGGATCATTGAGTTCCAGTCGGTAGGACGGGATATCACCGAGAAGAAACTGATGGAGAGCGCCCTCAGGGAGAGCGAGACAAATTACCGGACCCTCGTCGAGAGCGCCAACAGCATTATCCTCCGGTTCAGAGCGGACGGGACCATCACCTTCGCAAACCCGTACGCACTCTCGTTCTTTGGATTCAGAAAGGATAGTCTTGTCGGGAAAAACCTGATGGAGACGATTGTCCCCGAGTTCGACAGTGAAGGAGCAAACCTTCGGGAGAAGATCCTCGACCTCGCTGTTCACCCGGAGCGCTACAGGACTTCCCAGAATGAGAATGTCACCCGCGAACAGAAGCGGGTATGGGTCTCGTGGACCAACACACCTCTTTTTGATGCAGAAGGGAACGTGGAAGAGATCCTCTCAATCGGAAACGACATCACGCGTATAAAAGAGATGGAGGATGAGCTCCAGCAGTTGAACGAGATGCTCGAACAGAAAGTCGTTGAAAGGACATCGGAACTCGAGGACGCCAACCGGGAGCTTGAAGCTTTCAGTTATTCCGTCTCTCACGACCTGCGGGCTCCCCTCCGCGCAATAGACGGCTTTTCCTATATGATCATCTCAAAATATTCCAGCCAGTTGCCCGGGGATGCCATCCAGTACCTTGAGCGCATCCGCCATAACATCTCCTACATGGGGCAGCTGATTGACGCCATCCTCAACTTTTCCCGCATGTCAAGGCAACCCCTCATCACCCAGACAATCTTTCCCTCTGCGATGGTGAAAGAGATACTGGACGAACTCCTGGCCTCCAAAGGAGAGAGGAAAGTCGAGATCACGCAGAACGATCTCCCCCCACTGACCGGCGATCCCGCACTTGTCAGGCAGGTATTCTCCAATCTCCTTTCAAATGCCCTGAAGTTCACCAAGATACGTAAAACTGCCAGAATTGAAGTAGGAAGTACAGTCCGTGAGAGTCGTTCTGTCTACTACATCCGTGACAACGGGATCGGGTTCGACATGCAGTACAGGGACAAGATCTTCGGGGTATTCCAGAGGCTTCA
>DUGV01000218.1 GCA_013331225.1 Methanolinea sp. | reverse complement strand
TTGAACTTCCTACTGGGATCGCGATCGGTCCGTCCGGCGACGTGTACGTGGTGGACAACTACAACCACCGGGTCCAGGCCTTCGACCGGAATGGAGGGTTCCAGCACTTCTGGGGCTCCTACGGAACGGGCGAGGGGGAGTTCAACCTTCCCACCGATATCGCGATCGACGCTGCAGGGGATGTCTACGTGACCGACCTGAACAACTGCCGCGTCCAGAAATTCAAGCCCGACGGGACCTTCATCAACGCATGGGGCTCCGAAGGGAGCGGCCCGGGAGAGTTCCTGAACGCGGAGGGTATCGCGGCAGGCCCTGACGGGAGCATCTACGTCGCAGATACCCGGAACAACCGGACCCAGAAATTCGACACATCGGGGACGTTTCTCCTCGAGTGGGGACGTTCCGGGGATGGGGAAGGGGAGTTCTATTACCCGATTGACATTGCCGCTGACGCGGACGGGAACGTGTACGTGACCGACTGGGGCAACAACCGCGTCCAGGTGTTCGATGCCTCGGGCATGTTCCTCTCGGCGTGGGGGACGCATGGCACCGGGCCGGGCCAGTTCAACGGGCCTACGGGGATCGCGGCTGACGCCGCCGGCAATGTCTACGTGACCGAATGGGCGGCCAACCGGACACAGAAATTCTCCCCGTCGATGACCCCTGCGCCAACTCCCACAACTGTTACCCGCACGCCGACTGCGCCCCTCGCCTGTGCCGGTCTTGCAGGACTCGCGATCGCCATGCTCCTGCGGGCCCGGAAAGGTCTGGAATAACTCCACCATTTCCCTTCTGTTTTTCCACGGGTCAAAGCCCGGGGAACGGGAGACGGTGTCGTTCCCGGTTGCGGGCAGGGATACAAGGGGAAGGAATGCGCTTTCTTTTCCACTTTTTTTCCAGATCTCATCCATTTAATCGTTGAATATTCCGCCAATCACGAAAATGGCGTATAATATGCACCCCTACCAATATTTAAATAGTCATATACAAATGGTTGACAATGGAGAGTGCACACCCCATAAAACTCGGACCCCTCAAAGACATTCCTGTCGGGGATACGAAGGTGATTAAGATCGATAACCGGGAGATCCTGCTGGTACACCTGGAATCAGGGATCTATGCGCTCGCGAACAGTTGCGCCCATGGGGCATGCCGGCTCGGCTACGGCAGGCTCGAAGGAGAGACCCTCCGCTGCCTCTGCCATGGCTCGGTCTTCAACGTCAGGACAGGGGAGGTGTTGAACGGTCCGGCAACAACACCGCAACCCACGTTCAGGGTCCTGGTAGAGGACGGTGAGATTACCCTCGTTCCCTGATCCTCCACGTCAGTATTACTGTCTCATTGCGAGTTGGGTGAATCAAAGGAATTTCTCTGGAATGAGATCCCCAGAAACACTTTGACAGGTGAGAATCTACTGAACCAAGACCAGTTGGTCGGGAGGAAAAGGGGTCTCCCCGGTCCGAAAAGGTACTCCGGGATACCTTGAATGGGCAGACTCGGTCTCCCGTGAATCCCTGACAAAAAGGGGCGTGGATTCCAGAGAGTTCCGGAGACCACGCGGTGTTCTCTTACTTCCCCAGCCTGACGAGATACCGGTTCTCGGCCGCCTGGTCCCATGAGACCTGGTATCCCTGGCCTGAGAATGGCGAGCACGTGTTGTCCACCTGCTCCCTCGTTGCAAAGAAGGCGACGCGATCGCCCTGTGGGAGCTTGTTCAGCAGGATTTTCAGCTTGATCATAAGGTTCGTGCAGGTCAGTTCGGTGAAATCCATTGGTTCAGTCATGTCAGTCTCTCCTCGTTTTAAAAGAATATGAGCCGTGAAGCGGTCCCGTCGCTCTCCGATTTCAAGAACACCCGGGCAAGGTCTTCATTTCGCAGTCGCGGGATAGTCGGGAACCCGGGTAAGAGGTCGATCCCCCGGTCGTCAAGCGAAGGCCCGTGCACGAAATACTCAAGGTCCGGAACATCAGTCGTGACCGCGATCATCTCCTGGACATTGAAGACCTTGTCGTGCGCGGGGACTTCGTGGTTCCCGTGGAGTGCGTACACCCCATCCTCTATGAAGATGACCGTTGCCGGGATCCCGCCCATCGCAGCGGCAAGGGCAAGCGAGAGCCCTCCGAAGGTCCATTCCGCGCAGTACGGGGGGTGTGCGATGAAGACCAGGAGGCGAGGGACGCGATCTCCTCCCCACCCGTCCGGCACCAGGTCTCCCGATGCAGACGATACGACCGGCAGGTTCCCGGAAAACCGCGAGAGTATCTCTTTGAGCGGCCGGATGGCGATCTCCTCGATGGCGGAGGCGGGCTCGCAGAACCCTGTCCCGGGGTTCATCTGGTAGTAGCCCCTTGCCGTCGCACACCGGGAGCAGGCGGCAAACCAGGGGTCCCTCCCGGCCTGGACTGATGATGCAGAGATGCCCGCGATTGCCCTCCCGATATTCTCAAACTCGGATGGGCGCTGGCCGTTATGCAGGGCATGCACACCGTCAAGATACGTGTAGAGTTCAGGTGAAAATCCTCCTGCCTGGACGGCCGAAAGGAACCTGACCATGTAGACGGTAACCCGGCTCATGTACGGTCCGTCGCAGAGGAGAAAGCCTGCCTTCTGCGTCCCCTTCCACTCTGATACAAGGGATGAGACGAGGGACTGCCAGAACGGGGCCTCGTCCTGGCTGCCCGCGACCGTGACCCATGGAGATCCGGACGCAACCAAATCCCGCAGGCCGTGGAGTCCGAGTTCGTCCCCGTCGGCGATGACCCGGACGCCGTCGCGATCTGCAAGCGTCCGCCAGGAATCCCTGGTCCTCGCGTCAACGAGGCTGTAGAGCGCGTCGCCGGTGAGGAATGCTGTCATGCTGAGAGGGACGCCGCCTGTCCCCTTGGATGCCCGGAGCGTCTCTGCAATCCAGCGCAGGCGTTCACCCGGCACCAGGTCGCAGAAGAGGAAAGTGGAGGAGACCATGGAGGATCAGGCTCCAAACCCGAGTGCGTTGATGAACCAGACGACCCAGCCTGACACAATCGTTGCAAAGATGATCGAACCTGCGCACATCCCGACAAAGAACCAGGCTGCCCTGTAATTCCCCTCGGATGCCATGACCGTCAGGCGGATGGGACACCCTCCCAGGAGGACTGCGATGAGCCCCACCAGGAACCCTGTCACGATGGAGATGAGGAGGTAGGCCGCGGGAACCAGGCCTCCGGGAGCACCGGGAACCGGCACGAAGGGCCCGCTGGTGGTCGCCCAGAAGAAATGCTCCATCGCACCGGGAACCACGAGCCAGAAGAGGAAGTACCCCGCAAAGGATGCCACGATCAGGGCGAGGTACCCGGACAGGAGACGGGTGTGCCGGAACAGGAAGTAGTCCCGGAACCCGCCGATCGAGCAATACCCGGACCGCTGGGCAAGGTAGCCGATGAGAAGGCCCAGGGTAAGCGTCACGAGGGGGACAAAGAAGACTGCAGCATCAACTGGAAGGATTCCGGTCGCCATCAGGCGTCCTCCCTCTCCGCTTTTTTGAGCAGCAGGTATGCACCCAGGACCACGCCCGCCGCCATGGCCACGATGAAGAGGACTGCCGTGAAATCCCCGTACCCGGTCCGGAGGGCCGCCCGGTACGGGCACCCCCCGAAGATCATCGCGAGGTTGAGGACAAGGATCCCGGCGAAGAAATAGATGAAATAGTCCTTTATGGTCCCTTTCTTTATCCTGTGCTCCCGGTGAAGGGTGGCCGAGATGTATCCGCCGATGAGAACTCCTGCCACGCTCATGACCGGCAGGAGGGAGTTCTTCGAGATGGCGGCCAGGGCAAGGTTTGTGCCCGCGATGATGTTGGTCAGGCCGTTCACCAGGTCGCGGGTGTGGCATGCGACGCAGAACCCGTACGCCTCAGGCCCGCCCGCACTGATGAGGAGCGCCTGTGAGAACGCTGCCAGGATTCCGATCAGGGCACCAAGGAATGCCGGGTGCCTTGCGAGCTGCGACCAGAGCGGGTGGATACGGGTCAGTGGGGGTTCCTGGTTCATGGAAGGGTATAATAATGGAGAGAACTGTCATTAAATGTTATTGTTTAATTCTGCACATATGTGCAGTATTTCTTAAACAAAGAGCGTATTGGCCCCCTTTTAATTCTTGACTGCCCCGACTGCCAGGACCCGGCCGATCTCACCCGACTGATACACCATGTATCGTGCCATTCCGAAAAATTTTCTCAGAACCTCTCTCCGGACGGCCCTGATCAGCGGGCGCTCATGCAAACCCGCGGGCACGCGTGACCTTGTAAATCTCGAACCACGCAACAGTCATCAGGCCTCCCATGCAGCAGACAAGGAGATACCACGGGGAGACCGGGGCAAACCGGAAGAGCGCTCTCAGGCCGGGGATGAGAAGGACCGCGGCAAGGAAGAATGCGGTCCCTCCCATCACCCACCAGAACGCCCTGTTCGGCTTCCTGAAGGTGGCAATAATGCTCTCAGACCACGAGCGGTTTGTGCAGATGAGGCCCAGGTTGGCAATGACGATAGTGACAAACGAGATCGTCCGAATCTGGTCCGCAACGAGCCCCTGCTTCATCCCGTAGAGGGTGACGCCGATGACAATGCAGAGGGCAACGAGGCCCTGTGCAAGAGCAATTGCAACCGTGGGGCGGTCGAGGACATGATCGCCCGGGTCCCTGGGCGGCCTCTGCATGATCCCCGGCTCGGCCTGCTCTGCTTCGAAGACGACGGAACACGCAGGATCGATGATCAGCTCCAGGAACACGATCTGGACAGGGAGGAGGATCAGCGGCCACCCGGAGAGGACCGGGATGAGCGAGAGGCCCGCGATGGGGACGTGGACCGAGATGATGTACGCCATGGCCTTCCGCAGGTTTGCTAAGATCCTCCTCCCTGTCCTGATGCCGGCAACGATAGAAGCGAAGTTGTCGTCAAGGAGGACAAGCGACGAGGCTTCCCTGGCCACGTCAGTCCCCCTGCCACCCATCGCGATTCCGATATGCGCAGCTTTCAGTGCCGGGGCATCGTTGACCCCGTCGCCGGTCATGGCGACGATCTCCCCCCTGGCCTTCAGCGACTCGACGATCTGGAGTTTCTGCTCGGGAACTACCCTGGCAAAGAGAGAGGAAGAGTGAATCTCCTCATCTCTTTTATCCGGGGGCATCGAGTCAAGGTCAGCCCCAGTAAGGACCCTGTCGCAGTCAGGAAGCCCGATCTGGCGGGCAATGTTCCTCGCAGTCGCAGGGTAATCCCCGGTGATCATGGCCACCCGGATCCCCGCGGTCCTGCATTCGGCAACGGCATCAGATGCGTCCGGTCGCACCGGGTCGGTAAACCCGACCAGGCCGAGGTAGGTGAAATGGAATGCGTGCTGGCCTTCGGGGAGCTGCCCGATCCGGAAATGCGCTTTTGCAATGCCGAGGACGCGGAGGCCCTGGGAGGCGAGGTCTTCGACCCGGGCGGTCATGCCTTCGGTCTCCTCTTCCCCGAGATGACATAGATCAAAGATCGCTTCCGGTGCTCCCTTGGCAGCGATGATGTACTCGTCCCCCTTCCTTGACCGCCAGACGTTTGACATCGCCAGAAGCTCGCGGGAGAGAGGGTATTCGAGCAGCAGTTCCCAATCGCGGTGGAGATGCTCGGTCCCGGAGAGATCCCTGTTCCCGGTCCTGAGCAGTGCCTGCTCCATGGGGTCGAAGGGATCTTTCTTGCAGGAGAGGATGGCGTACTCGAGGAGCTCATGGAATGGTTCGGGAAGCGGGCTGCCTTCCCCGGCCAGGCAGTCATAGGTGGAGCTGCCGGCCACGCACTTCGCGACGGTCATCCGGTTGAGGGTGAGCGTGCCGGTCTTGTCCGTGCAGAGCACGGTCGTTGCCCCGAGGGCTTCCAGTGCCGGGACATGCCGGGCAAGGACATTGATCTTTGAGAGCCGCCATGCACCGAGCGCAAGGAACACTGTCAGCACGACGGGGAACTCCTCAGGGAGGATGGCCATTGCCAGCGTGATCCCTGCAAGGAGACCCTGGAGCCAGTCGCCCCGTGTCAACCCGTACGCGACCACCACGAGAATGAAGAGGAACAGCCCGATGACTGCAATGCTACGGACAATGCGGGCTGTCTCGATATGGAGGCGGGTCTTCTCCTGCTTGACAGCCTGCAGCGCCTTTCCAATCTCCCCCATCCTTGTATGGATCCCGGTCGAGACCACCTCGGCAATCCCCTGGCCCTGGACCACCAGGGTCCCCGAGTAGAGCCAGGGCTGGTCGTCACCGCCAGGCTGCCGTTCGCCCGGGTCTTTTTCTGCCGGGAGTTTCCTGACCGGGACCGACTCGCCGGTCAGGAGCGATTCATCGACCGAGAGGTTCGTGGAGGCGTGGACCAGGGCATCGGCGGCGATTCGGTCCCCTTCGCTGACAAGGAGAAAGTCGCCCCGCACGACGTCCCGTCCGGCGATCCTTGCCAGCTGGCCGTCCCGGATGACCAGCGCCCGCGGGCTCGAGAGGTTTCTCAACGCTTCGAGGGCCCGCTCGGTCTTCTGTTCCTGGTAG
>DUGV01000056.1 GCA_013331225.1 Methanolinea sp. | reverse complement strand
TGGATGTCACCGCGGATGCAGTGCAGAACACTCCCTGTCGCACGGCGGTTTCCAGTGGGAAGCTGTTGAAGACATGGAGATCCAGAGTGATCACGAGCGACCCGACAAGGATCAGGGAGAGGATGAGCCATACGACCCTGTCCTGGAGAAAAGGCCTGATCCTCCCCCTGTACATGAAAAAATAGAGCTTAAATGGGAGAGCCCCTGCAATCATCACCGGGATCATGATGGCCTCAAGAAGCGCATTGTCATAGAACGAGATCCCCGCGTCGTGGATGGAGAAACCCCCGGTGGAAATGCCGACCATCGCCAGGTTGAGGGCGTCCCACAGAGGGATGCCGGAAAGCATCACCAGCCCCGTGAAGAGGATGGTAAGAAAGAGGTAAATGACCCACATCCGTCTCCCGGTCGAGACCACATTCGGCATGAGAGCTTCTGACCTGCCTTCAGACCGGTAGAGCTGGTGCTGGGTGAGGCTTGACCTCGAGAGCATCGCAATACCAAAGGCGATTACCCCGATCCCACCTATCCACTGCATGAATGATCGATAGAAAAGAAGAGTCCTTGGCGTGGTGTCTAAGGAGCGGATCATCGTGATCCCTGAATCGGTCCACCCGGACATAGCCTCGAATATACTATCGGTCCAGGTCATGTGGAGGCCGAGAACAAACGGGAGGCTCCCGACCACGGCAATGGCAAGCCATATGAGGGCCACCGCGGCAAGCGCAACCGAGAGCTGTGGTATGTAGTCCCGCCTTGGAATTCGGGAGATGAGGAGACCGAGGATCACGAATGTCAGCGGCACGGAGGCCATCGGCACCACCATGTCCCACTCCCCGAAGATGACGAGGACAAGGAGGGGGATCAGGGTGACAAAACCCAGGAACTCGAAGATCACCCCCATGTCATGGGCGATCATCGCCAGGGTCTCCAGCCGCTTCATGATCAGGTCATTGGCGGCAGGAGATTATCTTGATTCTCCCCTGGTGCGCCCGGTTTGGCAGGAACACGACCTCGATACCTCGAAACTGCGGGGGCACTGATTGGGTTACAGATCACTTGGGGAAGAGCCAGGAAAAGGGGAGTTTTTAGAGGGTCATATGAGTGCGACCCGGGCATTTGGCTGCACGGAATGCCAGGGTTCCGCTCTTTTCTGCCATAAAAAGCAGAAAAGATACCATATATGAAGTTACAAAGGCCTGGAGTTCAGGCCTGCGAGTGCATCCCGTATGTCCTCATCATCCAGTTTGGCAAGAATTTTCGCTCGTAGGAGGGAATAATCGCCATCGGGCATGTCCTGACCGAAAGGTGGCGAACGGTCAGGCGTTTTCACATGCCCTGTCTTCTCCATGATGGCGTCTCTTACCATGTTCCTCACGCGGTTGGCCGGGATGCCATGACCTTGCTGGTGCTGATCTGACAAGGTCTGCGGCCTGGTATATGATCCCAGACCTTCATATATGGCACATTTCTATTAAATCTCCACGTATATAATAATTGCGCAGAATAATAGTTTTGCGATAGATGAATTGGATTGAAAGGGACATTACCTCCCGTTCTCCGATCCATTGGATATGCAATGAGAACCATTCGCGCAAAATGTGATCCTGGAGACCCCACGGCATGGCAAAGGGTTTTTTCACCCCCCGGATCCTAGTAAGAGGAGAGCGAGGGTTGCCGAGCGGTCAAAGGCGATGGATTTAGGGTCCATTCTCGCAGGAGTTCGGGGGTTCGAATCCCCTCCCTCGCATCGGCATTTCGGGTTCTGCGCTTTATATCTTTTTTCCCGGGATCCTTCCGAATCCACGTCAATTTGTATGTGGTCCGGGAACACAAGAAAAGAGTGATTTTCCGGATAACGGCACGAGATGGATTCCGGGGTATCAATCCCCCGCAATTGTCGTAATACGGGGCCTCTCTCGTTGCCGCGGCGTATCTCACGCAGGGGGACCATCTCGATCCTGCAATGTCCGGCCAGCAGCACATCCCCTTGCAAGGTCCACTCATCATCCTGCGATATCTCAAACGCATTCCCCCTTGCATCCCGGGAACCCGAATGTTTTTTTAATCATCTATACTCCTCTCCTCTCATGGACCTCTATATCATGAGACACGGCAAAGCGGGAGTCGCCGATCATAGCGATCCCCGGGACAGCGAGAGGTGTCTTTCGAAACCGGGGCGCGAGGAAATCTCCTTGACAGGCGCCTGGATGAAGGCACGGGAGATCGAGTTCTCAACAATCGCATCGAGCCCGCTCAGGCGGGCCGCAGAGACTGCGTCGATCATCGCAAGAGCACTGGGAGATCCTGATCGGGTTACATTCTGGGACGAACTGGCCATCGGTCCCCCGCCGGGAACGGTGGTACAGAAGATCAGGGAGATCATGCCCGAGAACAGGATCCTGCTGGTAGGCCACGAGCCTCAGCTCTCTTCACTCGTCTCTCTCCTCATCTGCAGCCGGCATGAATGCAATATTGTCTTAAAAAAAGGCGGCATCGCGCGTGTACGGTTTCATGGAGACCCGGGAAGCGGAGAACTCCTCTGGCTGCTTTCCCCAGGCATGATCCAGGAATGGCATTCCAAGGACAGGTAAGGGATAAAACGCCACTCAACGGGCGTTCCAGACCTCAAACCTGCAGAAGTTGCTCCCCGTGGCATAGCAGTGGGTCTCGACGACCTCATGCATCTCGCCATAATATGCGGAGAACAGGGTTGCAAGAAGCCCCGTATCGAATGCACACTCGGGCCTCCCTGTGATGGGGAGGTCCATGCACTCGAAGCAGTCTCTGACCACGATAGTCAGGGGGTCCTCCCGCTCAACCTCCATCTCCCCCAGTCCGAAACGGGCCCAGAACGCCGAGAGATTCCCGAGGAAGACAGAGAGTTCCGCAGCCCTGACCTGGGGGTAAATGGCGGCGCCGGCTTTCCGCCCGGCCCTCTCGAGTATCGGGTATATGCTGATCCCTTCCGCAAGAAGGCTCACGCGAAGCGATGTAAGGATGAAACGGAAGACATCTCTCGTGGTTGCATCGCCGGGAAGCGCATCAGGAAAGAATCGATCGGCCCAGAGCAGTTCGGTATCATCCGTGTGAGCCCGGACAAGGACCCGCCCGTTCAGGGAGAATATCCGTTTCCTCGCATCCCTCGGATCGGGCCTGGTGGTGGTGATACCTGCAAGAGAGAGGGCTTTCATGTGGGCAGATATTGTCGATTTCGCCCTTCCGGACCTGGCGACAATCTCTTCAAAATCCATGTCCTTCTCCTGAAGCATCTCGAGGATCTTTCCCTTCAGCTGGCTGTCAATTGACGTGAGGCCTTGATCGGAGGCCACGATCTGTATGTACCTCCCGGGACTGTCCTGATTGCGAAGGGGAGTGGACATGGCGTCAGTTCTCACATCTCAGTGGGGGCAAAAATATATATAATTATAGTTCGTATATAGTAGAATGTTCGTATACACCCGAACGAAGTGAGTGCCACCCGCCCATGACCCGGGCAACCGGCACGCATCCAGGGATTATATTCCCGCGAATAATGTGGGAAGACATCCCGGAGAGAACGACTATCGAACCTCTCATGAACACAGGAAAAAATTCATGACACTGGCATCAACCCCAGCCCAGGTGAATGGGCCGGACATCAGGGGGCCAGTCAACAGCATCGACTGCCTCCCCTCCTCTGCACAGGCAGTATTCAAGCTGCTCGGCGATGGAAAAGAGCGGACGTTGAACGAGATCATCGGCAGGGTGGCATTTTCACCACGGACCATACGCAATGCCTTAAACAAGCTCAGGCAGAGCGGACTAATTGTGGCAAAATTCAATTTCAAGGATGCACGAAAACCCCTCTATAAGTTAAAGACCGGGTGATCCGGCGGCTGCAGGAATATGCCTGTCCCCCCATCCGGGTGGGACCCTGTATCCGTCATCTTTTCTCCTCATCTTCATGAAAACACCGGAAGGTTTCTTTCCCGTCCCGCAAGAGAACTCTTCCCGATGAAGCACCAGTACCTGGGTGATACACGGGACCTCTTCAAGTACGATCTCATCGAGACGCTGCTTTCCACTCTCCCATCCCTCACACAGGCTTTCTTCATTCCCATGCTCACCCCGGATGACGGGTCAGGGCACGGCCGGAGAACAGGATATTTTCGTACAAGAGCCGGGAATCTGAATGCCGGTCTTGCAGATTTCCTCTCGAAGCTTCGAATGCGCAAATCCCGGGACTGCTTCATGGTACGCGACTATTTTCAGGAGAAATCGTGCGAGGTCAGCTTTTACAGGGCGCGTTTCACTCACCGCGGCAGAGGGGCATATTTCTCGCGCATTGCCAAAAAAGTCCATGGACTCCCGCACACCCTCGTATTCCTGGATCCCGACACTGGCCTCGAGGTCGCCAGTCCGGGTGCCGGACACCTCCTCTATTCCGAAGTCAGTCTTATCGCCCGCTCCCTCGGACCGGGTTCCCTGCTGATGATTTACCAGCACATTCCAAGGACGCCCCGGATTGCCTATATCGAGCACAGGTGTGCATCGCTCTTCGAGCATACCGGGATTCTTCCCTCATGGATCTCGGATGGACAGGTCGTCTTCTTCTTCCTTTGTCCTGAACAGAACGTAGGATATGATCTTGACCGCTGCCTCGCGGGATACCGGATGCGGTATCCATTGCTCCTTGCCCGGCAGGAGGAGGGAGCCGGCTTCATACATCGACGTTGAACAGCCCCCGTATCAGCAGGCCGATAAGGAACGAAACTCCCGCAATACCAAGTGATATGGCAACCATCTCGAGAAATCTCCTCCAGAATGGGAGACCGCCTGCAACCGAAGTATAGAATGTGAAACAGACGATAATGGCAACCGCAGTGATCAAAGAGACGACGAGGGCGCTGAACGGGTTGCCCATCAGGAGGAACGGTACGACGAGGAGAAAGACCGTGAAAATATATGCGCCTCCCGTGTAGAGCGCAGCTTTTGCAGGCTCCCGGCCTGTCTGGTCCGCCTTCTGTGAGAGATACTCTGATGATGCCATGGAGAGTGCAGCTGCCACACCCATGATACACCCCACTGCTGCAATGACAGTCGTATCCTGGAGAGCAAACGTGAATCCGGCAAGGCTCCCCGTGAACTCCACCAGGGCATCGTTTAATCCAAGCACGATCGATCCCACGTACCGGAGTCTGTCCTCCTCAAGCATGCCGAGGATTTCCATCTCGTGCTGCTCTTCTTCGGCAATGATCCCCTCCACTTCAGGAATTTTTCCAACAAAGGTACCATAGTCCTGAATGGCGGAACTCTCCCGGTTCTCCATAAGCTTGGCCGCAAAGGTATACCCAAGGAGACGGGCGATGATGTAGTAAAACCATACCCTGGCGACCGCAGGTCCTGCCACCTTTCCCGTGTAGTGTTCCCATATCCTGGAATGCCCGAGTTCCTGGTCAGCCATCCTCAAGAGGACAGATGCATTGTGGGGATCGCGAACCGCTTTTGCAAGCATGCGGTAGATCTGGTACTCTGTTACTTCATCCCGCTGGAACCTGTAGATTATCGCCTTGAGTTGCGCGGGTATTTCTTTCCCTGTCTTTTCAACGGGCATGCTCGCGATCCCCTCCCTGTGAGTGTCTGAATGCCTGGCTGTTAATTATTCCTCTTTTACCAAAAAACAGGATCTGTATGGATAAGAGAACCCGCCGGAGGCTGAAGATGGCTGACGTTGATCCCCCTATCCGTATCTGCCTGCCGGGGCTGGTGTCATCGGTAAGTATACATCACTGAAGGATGAACACCACTCAAGCTCATACCATTCAGGGGAGGCCATGCCATGAAGAAAATCCTGATCACCGTCGGAAACGAGGATGCAGCCAATATCCCGCAGCTGTTAAAGGGTCATTTTCACCTCCGCGAGAATTTTGGTGAGAAGACGCGTTTTTCCATCGTGGTCCCTGACGATGAACTCGATGAGACGGTGGCAAAGATCAAGGTGACGCTCGGCTACATGGACAAGAACACGCTTGTCGAGGTATATTCTCCTGATTTCACCATATATCCCCTTTTTGACGAGAAAAAAGAGAAGGAGGAGACGCCCGATGCTAAAAAGAAGAAGAGGAATCACTCTCCCATAGAGAAACTCCTCGACACCGTCAAATCTTACGAGCGGCTGGACGCGGATATACTCAGCCTGGCAGCAGTTGCGAGCATCGTGGGGCTGGTAGGCCTCTTTTTGAACAACGTGGGGATCATCATCGGTGCCATGCTGATTGCCCCGATGATCGGGCCCATCTACGCGTTTGCTCTCCACTCAGCGACAGGAAATGCCATGGGGGTCCTCCGTGATATCCTTAATATTATCTTCCTCATCCTTTCCTTCATCCTCTTCTCGCTTGTCGTGACGTGGATCCTCGGGTTGTTCATCCCTCTCGAGGTGACAGGCGAGATGCTCAGCAGGACGCATTCAAGCCCAATATATGCCATCATGGCGATATTCCTCGGCTTTGCAACCATCGTTGCGCTCTCGAAGGGAATCCCGGACAGTATCGCGGGAGTCGCCGTTGCGGCGGCACTGCTGCCGCCTGCGCTCGTGAGCGGTCTTACCGTGGTATTGTACCCGGAGGGAACCCTCGGTGCCCTTGTCCTCACCCTCCAGAACGCCATAGGCCTGATGGCCGGGAGCATCATGGCGACAATCGCGCTCCAGATACAGCCCAGGTCCTACAGGGAAAAGGCTGCGGCAAAGGCCATACTCAGGCGTGTCGCGATACTCCTGCTGATCCTCGTCCTTCTCCTGGCCCTTATCCCGCTGATTACGGTCAGCGGCTAACTCGTGCCTGGAATCCTCGCTTCGGCCCTGAGCAGAACCTCGTGGGATAAGCCCGAGAGTGCGACCGCCGCAAGGGCACCCACGATCCCCCGGCCGCCAATGACCTCGATATGGTGCTGCGCAGCAGTCTCTGCTGCCTCCTCCCTGGTAACGATACCGCGCCTTGCCATATCGCCGTAGGCACGAAGGCTCTGGGGGACCTGGAACCCCTGCTTGAAAGCCATTCCCCATTCCCGGGAGAGGGCTTCGTCCTCGACAAAGACCAGGGACCTGTCACGTACCCGTGAGTACATGCCGGGCGGGATCGCGACCTCGATATAACTGCACGAGTTCCCCGCCGTCTTCTCACTCACCGCAGGGTTGAGCATGACCACATGGTGGCTGATGGGGAGAACGCCCTTCAGTGTCTCGAGATGCTGGAGGAGCGCAAGGGCGAGGGCAAACGTGGCTCCACCCTCCCGGCTGTCGGTGTCATCGATCCCGATGATCAGGTGGGCCAGGGCACGGGTCCGGACGCTGCCTTCCACGACCTCCCCTGATCGCTGTATGCTCACCTCGCATACGCCCTCCGCATGGGACATCATGTCGGTGAGAGAGTATGCCGGCCCCCCGATGCAACGGATGTGCTGGATGATGTCCTCCCCCCGCCTCTCCACTCCTGCGACCCCTACTGCAGACGAAGGGAAAAGCCCGATATCGATGTCCTCGCGCCCAAGGCGGGCCCATTCTCGAATGAGAGTCCCATCCCTGTGCACGCCCTGGAGGATTCCCCTGGCATGGGAGTGGTGGTACGCGCAGAACGCAGCACAGGCACTGCTCATGCACTCATGGTGAATCTCGACACTGTCCCCGTCGATAGTGGTGAAGATCCTCCTGCAAGCACTGGAGGGAAGCGCACTGATAGCCGCATACTTTGCGGGGTTCCGGCCCATCTTCCTCTCCCGGATCACCACGCACCCCTCATCGAGCAGGCGGTTGATCCAGTCCTGGGCGGTGCTCCGTGGAACTCCTGCTCCCTTCTGGATATCGGTCACCGTGAAATGGCCGCGCTCCAGGGTGCATGCCCTCATGAGGTGCAGGTACTCACGCCGTTTTTGAATGACGCCCCGCATGAGTATCCCGTATGTAGAGGAGATCCCCGATGATTGCACTCGCGGTTTCCACGGATCCCGCGCCTTTCCCGATCAATGTGATCTCCCCTGCCATGTCCGTCTCGATCGTGATGGCATTGAGTGTCCCTTCGACCACCAGCGGGTGCGAGAGAGGGAGGAGCCTTGGTGCCACCCGCAGTATTCCGCGGTCAGGAATCGCCTCTGCAATCAGCCTGATGGTACATTGCTGCTCTTCTGCAAGACGGAGGGCATCATTGGTGAGGCGATCAATCCCCGTAATATCAACGTCCTCGAGACTGACCGAATGCGAACAGAACGTATTGGCAAGGATTACCAGCTTGATAGCCGGATCGATACCCTTCACGTCATAGGTGGGGTCCGCCTCCGCGTACCCCATCTCCCTCGCCTCCAGCAGGGCCTGCTCGTAGGTAAGACCCTCCGCCGCCATCCTGGTAAGGATGAAGTTGCAGGTCCCGTTGAGGACACCGAAGATGGCGAGGACCCTGTTTCCTGCCAGGCCCTGCTCCAGGGTGTGCATGATGGGGATGGCGCCACCCACCGTTGCCTCATACCGAAGCTGTATGCCCTTCTCCACGGCGATCTCCCGGAGGCGGGAAAACTCCCTTGAAATGGGGCCCTTGTTCGACGTGACCACGTGGCGGCCCCTCTCCAGTGCGCAGAGCATATGGGTGAGGGCTGGCTCCCCCGTAGTTGCATTCGTCGGGGTCACCTCAACCAGCACGTCATACGCCGACCCTGTCACGACATCCATTGCACTGATGGCCTTGTCGCCACAAAAACCGTTCCTTGCCTTTGCAGCCAGTACCTCCTCGATACTGATGCCGTCCCTGTCGATGAGTGCACTCCTGGAATCCGCAACTGCCGTGACCGTGATGCCAAGGTCCTTCTCCCCGATCATCTGGAGGACCCCGCGGCCAACCGAACCCATGCCGAGCAGTGCGACTCTCATTCTACCTCCTCCAGGGGCTCGACGAGAAGGAACTCCTTCTCCTTTGCCACCCTGCGAAGGATTGCCATTGCCTGCTCCATATCTTCCTTGTTCACTGATTTTATCAGGAGCCGGGCGGATGAGACCTGTGAAATTGCCGGCATGCTGATGTTCAGTTCGGTCACCTCGGCAAACCCTGTGCGGTCGATCCTGTCAACAGTATCCCCAAGATCGGTATGGATCAGGTGGCCTATTACCATTACCGCCTTTTGGTACAGGAGGCGTTCGTGCCCGATACGCTGGATGTTGACTCCCTGCTCCCGAATGAGCCGGGTCAGGTCCTTCAGCCTGTTTTCAGGAAGTTCCAGCACGATCTGGACGCTCAAAAAGCCGCCACGCTGTTTCTCGTCGCGTTGATGAATCACGGCGATGATGTTGCCTCCAACCTCCGAAATGGGCTTGAGGGCTGCCACCAGCTGCCCCGGGGCATCCTTAATTTCCAGTTTCATGGATACCTGCACAGGTTCACCCGTACTGTTAGATAAGATCGGCCGGGAAGATAAGCCTTTTACCCCGGAGTTCTCCCCAGAAGGGAGATTTCTTGTGAATCCGGGTTGGTGGAAGCCCCCGATAGGACTCGCAACGGAGAAATGACTTTTGAGACTGTTACACCCCTGTTTGGGGCGAGATGAATGATCGCGGGAAGGTCCCCGGGAGATCACTTCCCTATCCCGTAATATTTGCGGATGAACTCACGTATCTTCTCTGACTCTATCCAGCCCCTGTCAAGCTGGGAGACTGTCCTGTCAATCTCCTCGGTCTGTCGGTGGATCTGCTCTGCAAGAGGCCCTCCCTCGAGGTCCGCGAGGCCCACGATCACCTGCATGGGATTTCTCAGGTGATCGCCGAGTATTGCGAATTGCTCGATGTTCTTCTCGATCTGCTCGTAGGCGAGCCTTTTTTCCTCCTCGATCATCCTGGACCGGGTGATGTCACGCATGATGGTCATTACCCGTGCAACATGCTTCTTTTCAAAGACCGGGATATGGCGGTTCTCGAAAAAATAGCCTCTTCCGTTGAGATGGAAATCTACGGTCGTCTCGAGGATCTTCCCGGTCGAAAAGACGTTTTTTATGGCTTTTAGTCCGGGATCGCCAACACATGGCAGCGCGTCTCCTGCGTTCATGCCGACGACTTCGTGATGTCGTCCAATACGCTCAAGCCACCTCCTGAATGAAGAGTTGACGAGAACGATTTCAAGGTCCTGGTTCACAAGGAATATGCCATCAACCATGGCGTCGATAGTTGCCATGTACTGGTCCTTGGATGCTTTCAATTTCTCATCCGCTCGTTTCCGGTCGGTGATATCGGTCAGCACGGCAAGGATGGCGTCCTGGTTCCGGTAGGTGATAGGGGTGGCGTCCGCCAGCACCGTCCTGGACCGCCCGTCGTTCAAAGAGAGGTCAATCTCATAGGGGTTGACGTGCGCGCCGGCCACTCGTTTTTTACTGTGGGTCCTGATTGTCTCTACGGACTCGGGGCTTAAATAGTCGTAAATGGGGTGGCTCACCATCTCGTCAGGGGTCTTTCCCATCGTGTTCGCGGCCGACGGATTCACGAAGAGTATCCGGTCATTCGCAAAGACCAGCACGTAATCAGGGAGGCTCTCCACGAGTTTGCGATAACGCTCCTCGCTCTCGTCGAGGGCGCGGTGCGAGAGTTTCTCCTCCGTGATATCGGTGAACACCTCTTCGAGGTAGCCTTTTTCCGGGAAGATCCTGGCCCAGAACCGTGCCCAGAGAATGGAGCCGTCTTTCCTGAAGAAACGGGCCTCGAAGTTGGAGATCGTGTCGTTATCGGCCAGCGTGGCAAAGAGCTGCTCTCTCACACCTTTGTCCGCATAATGTTCTGGAAACCGGAACTCCCTGATGAATTCATCGACAGAAGAGTACCCGAACATGTTGGCCATCTGATCATTCGCTTCGAGAATCCTGCCGTCCGTGACGCTGGCCCGTGCCAGGCCAACCTGCGCATTGGTGTAAAGCCCCTGGTATCGCTCTTTGCTCTCCCGCAGTTCCTCTTCGGCCTTCTTCATGCCCGTGATGTCGACGAGGGTGAACACGACCTTCCTGCCGGGAAGCGGCCCTGCCGACATCAGTCCATGGATCACATAGCCATCTTTTCTCTTGAGGTGACATTCAAATTCTGTGACTGCGCCTCCTGGCGAGACCTTCTCCTGTATCAGCGCTTTCTCTTGTTTTTCAACAAAAAAGTCCAGGAGCGTCCTTCCAACCAGTTCACGCGCCCTGTACCCGAGGAGATTGGCGCCGCGCTCGTTCACTTCCTCGATGACGAACCCGTGACGGAGGTTCATCGCCAGGAAGACCCCCGCCTCCGAATAATCGAAGATCCCGTGGTAGCGGTCCTCCTGCTCTTTGAGATTGTTCGAGAGCGAGGCGACAATGACCCCAATGGCGACGAAGACGTAGAACCGTGCGGTTGACTGGGTGAGGATCTCAATGTCGGGGTATCCCTCGATGTACGCCATCGCCAGGTAGCCCATGGCAATTGCCACGGTATAAATGACTCCCCGTCTCGGGAACCAGTAAGCCGCGATAACGATTGGGATGTAGAAGAGGTGCGGAGTGACGACGGTGAGGTCTCTCTCGAGGCTGTAAAAATTCAGGACGAATGCAAAGAATGTGCTGATGACAAGGATTACTGTCCAGAAATTTTTCTGCTCGAGGATTGCCGGTATCCTATGTTTCCACACCCCCACCTCTCTTTCACCCCTTTTAGATACACATTCGGTGGGTGCTCACCATGATAAAAGGTGCCATCAGGATTCCGGCTCTCCCTGATCCTTCAGTTCCCCGGTTTCGGGGAGTGAACGGGCAGGCGGCGCAATGTGATGGCGACCCATAAAGTATTGGAAGGACCTGTTCTTCCGGCATGCCTCGGGAATAGAGAACCTGGAAAGGATCTCCAGCATGTATGCAATCCTCGAGACATACTGGGAAGGGATGGTCCGGTTAAACTCCTCTTTTGTCAGGTGGTCGGTGCTGTCGGGCACGCTTACACCGAGTATGCGTGCGTCCGAAGGCCCGAGCCCGGCAAGGTACCAGCTCTCGATCTCCTGGATGATGACCATTACCGCGCCTGGGTTTACGACGCAGAACCTGTCAAGGATGACCTGCTTCTTGGCCATTACGCCTGGTGCCTGATCGATATCTGTGACCACCAGGTACTCGTCTCCCGTCCTGCGGATACTCTGGATGAACTTGCATACCCTTGCGCTCTTCAGGCAGGCATACTTGATGAGTCTGACCGAGCGGTACCGGTGTGAGATGAGAGGGAGGATAATCCTGCCAAAGAACCTCTCGTCATCATTCCCCTCAACGAGGATGTACAGACGGCGTTCGGTCATTCAATCCCTAACATGTTCTGGATGAAGAGCTCCTCTATGCCAATCTCATCCTCCAGGAACGCCCGGATCTCCTTCTTGTTGGCAGGCCTGATAAGCCGGGAGAAGCCCTCGCTGTCCCGGCTGATGAGGAGGATATCGTGGATATCCACGTGCTTGACCATCTCCGGGTTGTGGGTGGTGACGATGACCTGCTTTGACCGCGAGGCGTCTTTAAGCATCTCCACCAGCCGGGATATGAGATACGGGTGGATGTTACGTTCCGGCTCTTCGATGATGGTGACCGGCCGCTCCTCAAAGTAGAGGGCGATAAGGAGGGCGCAGATATTGATGGTCCCGTCCGAGATCATGGACGCCGGGAGATACTTCTCCCTGCTGTAGACCTCCCGCAATTTCAAAAAGAGGGACATGTCCATGAACTTCTCGACCGCCACGTCGTCGACGAAGGGGAGCACGTCCCGAAGAAGCCTTGTGAAGGTCTCCTTCTTTCCCGGGTCCTCGAGAATCCTCTTGATCACGATGGCAAGGTTGCTCCCGTCCTTCTCGAGATCGGTCTTGCCCATGATGGGCACCGCCTTCTTGAGAAGGCGGGGATCAAAGTCAAACACCTTCATCCCTCTGAATATCCATTCGAGCGAGGGTATGCCGGGAACAAAGAGGGGGAGCGTCATCAGCAGTGTTCCCTCCGGAATATCCACCCTCTGAAAGTAGTAGGGAAAGAGCTCTTCTTCCCGGAGCTCGAGGCCCTTTGGCGGGCAGATGCAATACTGGATAGGGCCACCGGCACGGACAAGCGCGATAGTTCCGGTTCCTGCACTCCTTTGCTCCCCCTCTTCCTGGCGGAAGAACTCTCCTTCGACCTCCAGGGCATCGGATGCGATCTCGAACGTCTCTCCCGCGTCGGGAAACGCAAGAGAGAATGCATAGCATATTTCCCTGGGCCTGAAGGAGACCGGGAACCCCCCGCTCATCGCCACGATATCTGTCTTCTGCTCCTCTAGCAAGTACCTGATATTGATGGAGAATGGTTCTCCGGCACCAATGCGGGTATTTCGCAGGTATTCGACTCCTCCCTGGAGAGAGATTGCGTTGGAGAGCCCGTACTTGGCGATGTCGCGGATGAACTTGATGACCTGTATGAAGTTTGATTTCCCCGATGCATTGGAACCGATGATGACATTGAAGTTGTCCGGCTGGATTTCAAGGTGCCGGAAACTCTTGAAGTTGGAGACTGCAAGCTCCTGGATGGGCATGAGATAGGGTTAGACTCCTCCACCATATGGTATTTATCCAAGGGAGATGACCGGGGATTGCGGGCACTCCTACATCCGCGCTGGCCACGGGAGTCCAAGGTGGCAAGCGCCATGAGAAGCCAGGGAAGGAGCCCAGCACCAGTGAAGCCCCTCATGAAGGGTGCAACCACGACGACTATGAGACCGGGGCACATGGCAAGGAGCATGAGTCTGGCGACGGCCTGTGCGGTGAAGTATGAATCCTTTTCCCTCCCTTCACTGATCAGCTTGACCGCTGCGCCCCCCATGCCGCCGTCAGCCCCGAGGGCCGCCAGGCTGTAATGGGCGAGGAAGAGGAAGTAGGCACTCAGCACCTCGGCATCCGCGGTATGGGCGATATAAACCGTTGCCAGGTACCCAAGGCAGTAATCCCCACATTGGCCCCAACAGAGAGGATAGCCTGACGGCGGACGGATTCGATCCCAAGCATCTGGCGTACGATGTGTCGGGAGTCCATCAATCCTCTTATTGAACGCTGATGGACCACTTTTAGATGACCTCTCCTGGCCGGGAGAGAAGGATGAGAATCCCCTGTCTTCACCGAAAGAGTGTTGTGGCCGGGTGCACAAATCCTTTCCATGCAGGTGTGATCTGTCTGTGCAGCCGATAATCGAGGCGCGGGGGCTCAGGAAAGACTTTGGGGCATTGAAAGCCGTGGACGGGATCAGCTTCTCGGTGATGCCCGGCGAGGTCTTCGGATTTCTCGGGCCAAACGGCGCCGGCAAGACCACCACCATGCGGATGATCGAATGCGTATCTCCGGCAACGGCCGGAATGCTCACGGTCTTTGGCATCGATGTGAACAGGGACGCAAGGGAGATCAAGCGGAGGCTTGGAGTCGTCCCCCAGGAGACGAACCTAGACCCTGATTTCACCTGTTTCGAGAACCTTGTCGTATACGCCCGCTACTTCGGGATCCCCCGGGCAGAGGCAAGAGAGAGGGCAGAAGAACTCCTCTCCTTCGTCCAGCTCCTGGAGAAGAGGGACGTGCCCATCGAGAAGCTCTCTGGGGGGATGAAGCGGAGGCTCATCCTCGCAAGGGCGCTCGTGAACAGCCCGGGGCTCCTGGTCCTCGACGAGCCGACCATCGGTCTCGACCCCCAGGCCCGGCACCTGATGTGGGAGAAGTTAAAGGCTCTCCAGGCTGCAGGAAACACCATCGTGCTCACCACTCACTACCTTGAGGAGGCCGAGCGGCTCTGCAACCGCCTGGTCATCATGGACCATGGAAAGATCCTCATTGAGGGAACCCCCGCCGAACTCGTGCACCAATACGCAGGTGAGGAGGTCGTGGAGGTGGACCACACCCCCGAGGTCGTGGCCTGCCTGCAGGAGATGGGCGCCCGGTACGAGGTGTTCGGGGACATGATCGAGGTCTTTACGGACCAACCGAGGGAGGTCGCAAAGAGGCTCCTTTCGGACTGCAACCCGGGAAGAGTGTTCGTGCGCCGCGGATCGCTCGAAGACGTCTTCCTTTCCCTTACGGGGAGGGTTCTTCGGCTCTGATGCTTGATGATCCCCCGACCTACATGGAACGCCTGGAAAGTATGGCGGAGGAACTGGGATGTCTTCTTCAAGACCTACCGGGTGAACTTCCTCCCCCCCTTCATCGAGCCGGTGCTCTATCTCCTTGCGATCGGGTACGGCCTCGGAATGTTCGTCGGAGAGATCGAGGGGATCCCATACGTCCTCTATATCGCGCCCGCACTCCTCGCCATCTCGATGATGAACTCCTCGTTCTTTGAATGTACCTACTCATCGTTTGTGCGGATGTACTACCAGAAGATGTTCGATGCAATGGTCTCGACTCCCCTCTCTATCGAAGATGTCATTGCAGGCGAGCTCCTCTGGGGCGCCACACGGAGCTTCATTTACGCAACAGCGATGCTGGTGGTCCTCGTCGCATTCGGGGTGGTATCACTGCCCACTTCACTCCTGGTCATCCCCTTCTCGTTCCTCGCCGGCCTCCTCTTTGCAGGCATCGCCATGTGTTTTACCGCAATCACTCCCGGCATCGATACCCTGAATTACCCGGCGTTTCTCTTCATTACCCCCATGTTCCTCTTCTCGGGGACTTTCTTCCCCCTCTCGGTCCTCCCCGGGCCGCTCCAGGTGTTCGCCCTCGCTGTCCTCCCCCTTGCCCAGGTGGTCACTGTCACCCGCTCGCTCACCCTCGCATCGCTCTCCCCCCTCTTTCTGTACAGCCTTGCGTGGATAGGCGCGGTGACCGCCGTGTTCTTCTTCCTCTCAATCTACCTGATGCAGAGAAGGCTCGTGGTCTGAAAGGGCCATTTTTATCCTATCGATGCACACAGTAGGAGACAGGAACTCGAATGAGCATATATACCGTCTGCCAGAAGAGCGTGGTAAGCGTCACGCCTGACACTTCGATCCGGTTCGTGGCCGATCTGATGAGGGGCAAGAACCTCGGGTGCGTGGTCGTTGCAGCAGAGCAGAAGCCCGTCGGCATCGTCACTGACAGGGACCTGGCCTTAAGAAGAGACCGCATCTGCGGCGAGGAGGCGGACGAGGCACACGTCTCCACCATCATGACCCGCGAGGTCTGCACTATCAGGAAGGACACAGGCATTTTCGACGCCATCCAGGAGATGAAGTCGTCGGGTGTCCGCCGGCTGCCTGTCGTGGATGCGGGGGGCCGCCTGGTCGGCCTGATCACCCTCGATGACATCATCCGCCTGCTCGCGCGGGAACTGGGAGAGGTCGCGAGGATAATCGGGAAAGAGAGCCCGAAGATCTGACCTTTTTATCCCCACTCCTGTTTTCTTCGACTCCCCCCCCTCCAGCGTGCCGTATCCGCAAACTTTGATGACGTCCAATCTCCTCATTATTTACGATATCCACCACAGGGGCCGCATTTAGTCCGTTGCGTTCCCGGTGATTGTACCATGCAAGGCCACGTGCAGGGGGTAAATCCCCGGACCAGAACCCTTATCCTCGTGGTGGTGACCATCGCCACCTTCCTCAACCCGTTCACGGGCTCGAGCATCAACCTCGCGCTCCCCCTGATCGGCGAGGAATTCGGGACCGATGCGGTAATCCTCTCCTGGATCCCGACCTCCTACCTCCTCTCCACCGCGATCTTCCTCCTCCCTGCCGGCCGCTTTGGCGACATGATGGGAAGGGGCCGCGTCTTTGCATGGGGAACGCTCCTTTACACCTCTGCCTCGCTCCTGACGGTCTTCACACCACACATCCCTTTCCTCCTTGGATGCCGTTTCCTGCAGGGCCTCGGGAGCGCAATGGTCTTTTCGAACGCCGTGGCCATCATCGCCGAAGTGTACCCGCCCGGCGAGCGGGGGAGGGCACTCGGCCTCAACGTGATGGCCGTGTATGGCGGCCTCACCCTCGGCCCGTTCCTCGGTGGCCTCCTCACCCAGTACCTGGGGTGGAGGAGCATCTTTGGCGTCACCATCTTCCTCGGCGCGGTGGTGCTCGCGTCCGTCCGCAGGCTTCCCGCCTCCCTCTCCGGGACTGTCCGAGAGCCCTTCGATATACGCGGAGCCGTCCTCTCGGCCGCGATCATGGTTCTCTTCTTCGTGGGGATTTCGACACTCCCGGCAACATCCGGCATCGCGGCGGTCGTTCTCTCACTCGGCCTCCTCCTTGTCTTCGTGCGGGTGGAAGACGCGGCACCCTCCCCCCTTTTCCCCCTCCACCTGTTCCGAGAGAACAGGTCGTTTGCCTATTCGAATGCATCGGCCCTTATCAACTACTGCGCAACGTTTGCGGTCACCTTCCTGATGAGCCTGTATCTCCAGGTGGTGCAGGGCCTCAACCCGGCATTCGCAGGCCTCGTCCTCCTTGTGCAGCCAATGGTCCAGATGATCTTCTCCCCGTTCACAGGAAGGCTCTCCGACAGGGTCCCTCCAGGGGACCTGGCATCCATCGGCCTCATCATCTCCGCGGCAAGTCTCCTCGGGTTCTCGTTTCTCTCGGAAGAAACACCGCTCTTTGTGGTAATACTCCTCCTTGCCGTCCTCGGGACCGGTCTTGCTTTCTTCTCCGCACCGAACACCAACGCCATCATGGGCGCGGTCTCCCGGCACCACTACGGTGTCGCATCCGCGATGCTTGCGACCATGCGCTCCATCGGGATGATGCTCTCGATGGGGATGGTGATGGTCGCGTTCGCCCTCCTCCTCGGAGACGTCGCGCTCACGCCGGCAGTGTCCGGGCCCTTCCTCACCTGCATGCAGGCTGTCTTCCTCGTTCTCTTCCTCCTCTCAGTCGCAGGAGCACTTGTTTCCCGGCAGAAGGAGACGGGCCTGCAGTTCCCTGCGGGCTGAACCGGCAGAAGGAGACGGGAAAGGTGCATGCTGCTGGGAGTCGTGAGCGCGGCGCCCCCCTGGATTCAGCTACATGCCGCTGATCCCAATGGTGTGTTGTACATAGCGTGCCGGGGACACGATGCCCACTCACATTTATCCCTTTCCCCTGATGAGTGGGCCTACGGGCGCTCTATGGCGGTTGCACATAAGGGACCACGTCGTCACCGCAGCGAATACCTTGACGAATGGAAACGCTCGTCGTCGCCATCGGCCGACCCCATCACTCCATGGGAGACGCCGGAACGAGGTGCCGGCCCGCCTTGATGCGCATAGCTCTTATCCCTGCAGGATGAGAGAATGTGCAACACAATCCAGGAGACCACTCCAGTGACCCCCCTCGATCCCTCAGATGCCAGGTGCAACGCGGTCAAATATGCCATTCTTGCGCCGAGCCCGCACAACACCCAGCCCTGGAGAGTCGCGTTCCAGGGCGATGAGAGGATCATCCTCTCAATCGACCACAGCCGGCTGATCCCGGGGTGCGACCCTCTTGGAAGGCAGGCTTTCATCTCCGTGGGGGCATTTCTCGAGAACCTGGATCTTGCCGCGAAAAATTCCGGTCTCCGTGCAGATATCGACCTCTTCCCGGCAGGGTGGCCGGACAGCCGTTTGGTGCAGGACACACCCGTCGCCCGCGTGGACCTCGTAGAGGATCCGCACATCGAGCCCGACCCGCTCTTCCTGCAGATCCCCCTCCGGCATACCAGCCGGCGCCGCTTCGAGAAACGGAAGGTCCCCCTTGATGCCGCAGGGGAGATCACCGCTGCCTACGACTTTTCCCTTGTGCCTCTCGGCTTCTCCCATGACGACGACCTCATCCACGCCATTGCGGACCTTGCCGCAGACGCGATGGAGATTGAACTTGCAGACCCGGAACGGTTCCGCGAGACCCTCCAGTATTTCAGGTTCACGGACGCGGAAGCGCACACCGCGCAAGACGGGTTCGGGCACGCCCAGTCCGGCTATGGACCGGTAATGCGGTTTTTCATAGGGAGGTTCATCCTCCCCAGGAGCAAAGCTGCCTCTTCCCCGGAGTCGTTCTCGCGCATGGCGAAGCGGAGCACCAGGGAACAGGCGGCAAGTGCGGGCGGGATCGGGTGGCTCTCGACAAAGGGGGACCACAGGGTCGACCAGGTGCGTACCGGGAGAGCCTTCCAGAGGGTTCACCTCAAGGCATGCGCTCTCGGCCTCGCGCTTCACCCGATGAGCCAGCTTCTTGCCGATTACCCGGGAATGGCAGGCCTCCGGTCGGTTCTCAGAGACCTGCTGGGCGTCCCCGATACCCAGGCGGTCCAGATGCTCTTTCGCATGGGATATGCACGTCCTGTCCTGCCTACGCCCCGGAGGAGGCCGGGGGATTTCTTCTTCCCCTGACGCGGGCACTCGTTCCCGGCAGGGGTGGTTACACCGCTCCGAGCGCAGCCTGGAGCAGGACTGCCACGGCGAGGACAAAAAGGCCGCAGAGGATGAGGGGGAACGTGTAGTTCCGGACCACCTCACCGACGCTTCCCCCGGTGGTCCGCTGCAGCAGCCAGAAATAGGGGTCAGAGAGGTAGGAGATGACGCAGGTTCCGGCCGCAACCGAGAGGATGAGGGGAACCGGGTGCATCGATGCCGCAACGGCGGTCCCGGCCAGGACCTGCGACGCGATTATGGCGCTTACCACCCGCGAGCCCTGGGCAGCCTGGATGATCGCGGTGAACGAGAACGGAATCAGGACAAGCGGCAGGGCAACCGAGATCCCGGGAAAGACTTCTTCCGAAAATCCACTGGCAACGATTACGCTCCCGAAGGCCCCTGCCCCGCAGATATCAAACAAGATGATCCCTGCATGTTTCATTCCCCGATTGAGCCCTTCGTTTCTCGCCTCCGGCGTGCCTAATACCATGGCAGTCAGAAGCCCCGCGATCATGATGCACTGGATCATGCTCTCGTGGGAGAGAGGAATGGCGAGCCAGAAGACCGGGATAGACGCAAGGATTGCCAGGAACGGGGCCCATGCCCTCCAGTGGATCCCTCCGCCGGCTGTTGTGTTCCCCGCATCCTCTCCCCCGTTCCCGCCCTTCCGCGACCTGGCCCGGAACGCAAAGACTGCTGCGCCGAGGGCAAGCAGCGAGAGCGGGACTGCGACAAGGTCAAAAATAAGCGGGGAGGTTCCTCCCGCGAGCCCGCTGAACAGGGGGATGACCACTGGCGTCGGGTAGATGAGGGTGTAGGAGAGGACGCTTCCCACCGCAGCAAGGTACAGATACTTCCTCTTCTCACCCACACGGCTCAGCCGCTCGAGCACTGGGGTAAGCATGACAAACGCGGTGATGCAGCAAGCGGTTGGAATGGCAAAGAGGTACCCGGCCAGGCCCGAGAGGGCATGAGTGTTGCTGGTCCTCTTTTCCAGGTCTGCCACCAGGCCTTCAATCTGTCCCTGCGCCTGGAGTGTCTTTGCAATGACTGCCCCGCAGAGTATAATGACGGCAAAGAGGGCAAATACTTTCCCGAGACCGCCGATGGCTGCGATTATCACCTGATCCGGCTCCATTCCAGCCAGTAACCCGTAGAATAGGGCTCCCGCCAGGAGGGTGAAGAAGGGAGGGGCCCGGACCCATATACTCATCACGGTGATGAAAATAAGGGCAAAGAGAAAAATGATCAGTTCATACTGCATGGTTACTTCCGCATTCTCGCCCGTACTTCCCGGGCCCTACTTCCGTATCTCAAAGCCGTTACCAGAATTGCACCTATCCTGCCACTCCACGTCGATATCATCCACGTGGATGACGCGGTCCCCCTCAGCCCGGACCAGGGAAAGGAACTCATCAAGGACCCCATAATCCCCAGCCGCAGAAATGGTGACGGTGCCATCGGCGTTGTTCCTCACCCAGCCCGTCACACCAAGGCGCTCTGCCTGGTCCCTCACGAAGTAGCGGTACCCGACCCCCTGGACCCGCCCTGATACCCGTGCCAGGATCTCCTTCATGCGTTCGTCCCCTCCTATGATACCAGTGTCTTTGGCCTCCCATATCCTTGGGCAGATACCGGCAGGCAACTGGCTTCCCTCCTTATTCGAAAATGTGC
>DUGV01000027.1 GCA_013331225.1 Methanolinea sp. | reverse complement strand
GGGGAGGGTTGATTAAGTTCTGGCTCGAGGTGAGCAGGGAAGAGCAGTACAGGCGGTTCATCGCCAGGCAGAACGACGTTCTCAAGGAATGGAAGATGACCGAGGAGGACTGGCGCAACCGGGAGAAATGGAAAGAATACGAGAATGCGGTCGACGAGATGCTTGCCCGCACCAGCACCAGTATCGCACCATGGACCGTGATCGAGTCAGACGACAAGTACTATGCAAGGCTGAAAGCGATTCAAACGGTCATTTCGTATGGAAGCGAGGCACTTGAATGACCGTATCATTCGCACTTTCGCGATAGCAGGAGCATCGGAAAAGGGGTTTACCATAACACAAAGTTTCTTAAAGGCGGCTGAAGGAATTGAGACTATGCATGATATTGTCACTACCAGGAAAATGGAGAATGGTGTCGCCTGCTACTATGGTGAGAGCGGGAAAGAGAAATTCGAGAGCTTCACCTATAGGGAGCTTATCGACATAAAGATCAACGCGCTCGACCTTCTGGATGATCCAAGGAATTACGCAGTCGACACGGAAAAGCATACACTCGTGATGAAGAAGTAGGTAAGATCCACACTTCTCTTTCTCCCCTCTGCATGGCGACTAGAGAATGAGGATAGTGGTTGATAAAAAACCATCGTCTCCTTTCTGCAAGTGGAACCCGTAAATTTCCAGATGGAAGAAAATGAAAGCAGGGCAGGGTTGTTTGCTCCATTTATTTGGATTGGAAACAATCTGCAGGTTATTCGCACTTTCCGAAGAACACCAAATATACGCGTTTCATACCATTGTCCAGGTTAAAGAAAGATGCTCTTTCATATGAACAATCAGGGAAAGGTATTACCTCATGCTGCCCATAAACAGGCTAAGCGCGAGTCCGGTAATGAGAGCGACCAGTGCATCTGTGGTAAAGTATGAGAGGGAGAGCAGCTGATCAAGTGGAATTCCCCCCCAGAAATACCCAAGGATGACTGAAAGGACCCCTCCGATACAGAGCGCTGCAGCGAGGTGCCGAAGCCCCCTCCAGTAATCATGGTAGGTCAGGCGGATAAACACCACGCTTGCCAGGAAGAACGCCACAAAGAACATCAATCCTGCCTGGATGGTCGGGGCAGCGATGGTCTTTGAAGAGAACACCCCAAATTCTGCGATAATAATATAGGCGATCACTGCTCCAATCCGCTTGTCACTCTTCAATGCCTCGATTGAGAGATTGTCTTTTACTACTTTCGATAAATCCGGGGGCTCTCCTTGTATTCTTGCTGTTTCTTTTTCCTTTGGTTCAAAATTTTCTCCCGCAACGGGAAGGGGCAAGGACTCTTCCTGTTCGGCTGGGATAGGAAGTTCTCTCTTGGAACTTGGCACTTTCTGCAGCTTGATGACCGAACGAAATGCGACGTATAATGCAATAATGATGGCAATAATTCCTACAACAGTCCCGGCTATCCCGAAGATAATGGTGTCAGCAGTCAATCCCTCAATCGCAATTTTAAGGACAAATATCCGGGCAAACTCATAGAAAGCCAGAACAACGATTATAAGGAGGAATACCTTTTTTAAGACGAAAACGAGGAGTGTGGTGAATTTTTGAATGAGGTAGATTGCGATATAAAGAAGGAAGAGGAATATCACAATGGCAAAGACATTTCCCCTCAATACTTCGTCCGGAAGGGTGGATACATACTCAGTGGCCCTTACCTGGACATAGGTAATTGGGGAGAGATCAACCATTGGCAGTCACCCTGGCATCTATCACCTACAACGGCCTTGAATATATCCGTTCCTGTTATTTTCATCCTGTTTGGCAGGAGATATCTCAAGAAAACAATCACTGGTGTGTCGGTTGTATGTTGAAACACCCGAATCAGTGATATATTTGCGAGATCGCCCAGATGGTGTCTCCGTGACATGTCATTACAGGAACCCAACTGGGTAATTCCTCCGCCATTGGCTTCGTTCCCGGAGTGTTCAGTTATCGCAGCGAAATTCTATTAGGATTACTAAATTGGATGTTTTTTGAGGGAAAGTAAAGGTATCTTTTCGGTGTAGGGATACAAAGGAGGGATATCCTCCGGGCGTCAGAACACCCAGTAGAGAGAGAGAATATATACAAGATATCCCCCTACAAGCAGGGCACCCCAGGCTCTTGTCACGGTCATTTTCCCTGAAAACAGAGGGAGGATTGCCATGGAAAAGAGGAGCAATGGGCCAATCGTCACCATCTCCGGGGGAGGGATAGGGATGAAGAGGGCGTTTATCCCCATCACGAAGAGGAGGTTGAAGATATTGCTTCCAATGATATTCCCGATCGCGATACCCGGCCTGTTGCGGTATGCCGCAACCACGGTGGTGGCCAGTTCAGGCAGTGAAGTCCCCACCGCAACCATAGAGAGCCCGATGACTACCGGGGGGATGGCAAAGAGGGCGGCGATCTCCACTGCACCGGTCAGCAGCAGGTGGGCGCCGATGATCACTGCCGCAAGACCGCCGATGGTAAAGAGGAGGGAATAAGGAGAGTCTTTCTCGGCAGCTCTCTCCATTACATGGCCTGATCTCCATAAAATGACCACGAAGGCTGCAAAGAGTGCCAGCATAACGATACCCGAGAGGAGGTCGAGGACGCTTCTCCAGCACAGGAGAGCAAAAGCCACCGTGGCGCTAAGCATGAGGGCGGTGTGGAGCAGGAACCGTTGCCGCGGGAGATGCACGCGGAAGGCGGGAGGTGCAAGTACGGCATAGAGGCCGAGTATGAGTGCGATGTTCGAGATGTTGCTCCCGATGATGTTCCCGGTTCCGATCCCGAAATTTCCTGCCCGGAAGGCTTCGGAGGTGACCACCAGCTCTGGGAGAGAGGTTCCGAATGCCACGACTGTCAGACCGATAAACGTTGCCGAGATCCCCAATCGGGAAGCGATCCCCTCTGCACCTTCCACAGTGAGGTCGGCTCCCTTGAGGAGCAGGATGAGACCAGCCGAAAAGAGGATGAGCGGGATGATCATGTGGCATTCACCGTTGTCGGACTGGATGCGTGATGCGTGGAGTCATCCATGATTTCTCGTGGTTGCCGGCACTGTCTTTTCGAAAACCCATCCCCAGGACCACATCGAATCTCCGCATCATCCTGTGCTTATCCGTTCCCTCTGGAATTGAATATACGAGTAAACCACGGTGTACCCTGCCACAAGCAAAACCGGAACAAGGCAGAACCACAGCGCAAAGGACCCGAAGAAGACTCCCACAATGGATACGATGCCGGCGATCTTGAAGAGCCTGCCACCCATAGCGTGCGTCTTTTTCCAGACCTTTTCACTGCTCATGGTCCAGGGAGTACGGATCCCTACGAACCAGTTCGGCTCTGCATGGTCGAGCAGGAACCCTATATAAATGAAGAGCGCCCCGAAAAGGGGAGGGATGACGATATTGGGACTTATCTCGATCCCAATGCCCCAGAGGAGTATCTGCACCTGGATGATCGCAAAAAACAGGGCAAAGACGAGAATGAATCCTTCGTAGTAGGGCTGGAACTTCCTGTAATTCTCACGCAAGGGGTCAATCCGCGGTATCAGGAAGAAGAGTGCCGTGAGAGGGATCATGATCAAGGGAACTATCGCAGCACCCCAGAGTCTCGGGAGGTACCCGTCCACCTCGCCGGCGGCGTTCCAGTGCGATGGGACCTGATCGGGAAGGGCCGGGTAGACTATGGCTGTGATCGCCAGGGTCAGGACGACCACGGCTACAACGCCTAAGCGGACCAGGGTCATCTGATCAGTACAATGGTGCGGAGGGAGAAGGATGTTGTCTTTTCCACCCGGTTGGCATTTGGGGGGATCATCGTTGTTCCGGGTATCTTATGCGTTCGGGGAATAAAATATTCTCCAATGACAGGTTTCAGGCGTTCGCACCTCCGCCTGTTAGGCATGGCAGTTCTTGCCGGTGCTGGGTTTCGTCTTGGCATTCCGGGTCTTGCCGAAGTGATCGAAGGCATCTGGAGCCATGCAGAACCGGCATCGAGAGCCTTGCTCCCTCTTGAACTCCAGGGGATGATAGGGATATTTGGCATCCTTGTGCTGGGTATCGTGATCTACCTCAATTACGAGATATTTATGAAGGGGGCAAAGAGAGGAAGGAGAGGACTTTTAATT
>DUGV01000061.1:2310-2629 GCA_013331225.1 Methanolinea sp. | reverse complement strand
CTGCTGTAACAGTGTAAACAGGCGAGGTTGCACCGGTCGGTCAGGTTCCAGAAGACCACCGGCCGCCGGATACCGGCGTAAGCAAAGTATCTGCCCGGCACCCGGTCTGGCGATCCAAGGCGGTGATGCATCACTTCGCTGACCGTACCCCGGCCATGCATGCACTGGGTGATCCTGTTCACTGCTGTTCACCCCCGTTTTCCCCGACCCGTGCTGCCGGGACGCGTTTTAGTTCTTCGGTACTGAAAATCACAATATATTCGTCCAGTCCGGTCATCTCCGCTATTTTTTCCACCTCCGATTCTACGCTCCGGCGGCT
>DUGV01000061.1:0-2200 GCA_013331225.1 Methanolinea sp. | reverse complement strand
ACTTTCCGCTGGTCGATCCTGGCTTTGAACCGACGTATCACTCCTTCGCTCTTCAACTGGTGCAGCCGGTCGAGCACATCGGATTCGGTAATGCCGAGCCGTCGTCCGATCTCTTCAAACGGAGTACCGGTAACGGGAAGCCCCTGTTCCAGCACGGCCAGCAGGTCGCGGTCAATCCGATCCATGATCCCCCTTCTTTTCATGCATTCCGGGAAATGAAAACCGGACATCAATCTTGAACCTGCGAACCGTCGGGAGTTTCAGGATATCCTGTTCTGAAAGCCCGGCCTGCATCGTGATCTCCTCTGAAATCTCCTTAATCCGGCTGTCATCCTTTGCCGCAATGGTGAACCAGACCTGGTAGGGGTGGTCCCGCCGGTAATTATGCGAAACTTCAGGGTATGCATTGATCAACCTCGTGAGGTCCCGGACCTTTTCATCCGGAACCCTGACGGCGATAAGCGTGCCGGCAGAGAGCCCTGCCTGCCGGGATTCGAGGACCGGGGAGATCCCGCGGATAATTCCCCGTTCCTGCAGTCCCCTGACCCTGCGGATAACGTCATCTTCCTGCATTCCCAGCCGTCCGGCTATTACTCCGAAGGGCCGGGATACGAGCGGAATATCGTCCTGGAGCGCATCAAGAACGGCAAGATCTGCAGTCTCCACAGGAACAGGATACTCCCCGGGCGGCTCATACCGGCACCACGGGTCCTCACCGCACAGGTCTTCTTCCGGATTCCCGGGCCGTGCTATCCCCCCGCACATGTCCGTCATGTTCACGCCGCTTGTGCATGACCTGGCCCGGCAACCCCCGCAGACCTCCCTGTACCCGCATCTCCCGCATTTACCGGTGAGAAGTGAGGGATCGCGGAGGACTGTAAAGACAGGGGATTCATTCCAGATCTCTTTAAGCGGGATTTCACGGAGGTTTCCGGCCCGGGCAGGCATGTACGGGCAGGGAGTCACGTCACCGTTCGCAAAAATCCGGAAATAACTGATACCAGCTATGCAGCCCCGGCCCCACGCAGGGTTGGATATCCCGAGCATGTCGGCAATCCTGCGGAACTGCGGTGCACAGGTCGGGCGGATATTCACACCAGATCCCTGGTACGTGACCAGCACATCCCGGATCAGGTCTTCATACACCTCCGGTGTAAGCCATGGGACCTCGTTTCCACGCCCGGTCGGGACCGGGAAAAAGATCTGGTAATCATTTACTCCAAATCCGGTGCCAAGCGTTACCACCTCATTGATCGCCCTGATACCGGGAGACAGGACAGTTGTATTGATCTGGACCCCTACTCCTTCGTGTATGCAATGACGGATCCCCTGCACGGCACGCTCCCATGCACCGGGAAGACCACGGAACCGGTCATGCACCGCAGGATCTGCCGAGTCAATGCTGACAGCAACCTTCCGGATCCCTGAATCTTTGATATCCCGTGCTGCCTTCTCATCGATAAGGACGCCGCTTGTCCCCATCGCCATTCTCAGCCCTTTTTTTGTACCGTAGCGGGCGATTTCAAAAATATCGTCCCGCATCAGCGGCTCACCTCCGCTCAGTATCACAACTGGTGAACCGAGGTCGCATATCTGGTCAATGACTCCATATGCCTCGCGGGTGGAGAGCACCCCCTCTGCCTCGCGCTCTCCCGCGTTTATGTAGCAGTGGGCACATTTGAGCGGGCAACGGAGCGTGATATTCCAGGAGATGATATTCGGGCTCCGGAAGTCAGGTCCTGCAGGCAGTGTCATCCCTCCTGTAACCAGTCCAGTCTATAAAAGACCGTTTGCTGTCCGGGTTCCGGCCGGTAAATGCACGGGAGAGAAAGATCATCTGATGAAAAATTGACGGGAATGCTATAAGAAAATGCTGATAGTGCGTATGCCCTGCCATCTATGCACCATATCCCGCTACTATGCCGGAACCGGGATACAATGAGGCATGATGCATGACGATGGCGACAACCGGGAAGTTTCTGGCGGGGGCGGCCGGCTCATATGCGACTGATGAAAGGGCAGGACAGGGGAGATACCCGGCCAGGATCTTCTTTACCGATCACCGTATCTGCCAGGCGGGACAGGAAAAAACCATGGCGAGGCCGGGAATACCTGGAATGACGAAAAATTTTACAAAAACGGGCTTTTTTGAAATGCTGAATTTCGATAAACCGTGTTCAAACCATTTCTCTGACCGGAG
>DUGV01000271.1 GCA_013331225.1 Methanolinea sp. | reverse complement strand
GCAGCGCCTGTGCCGGTCCCCCCGCCCAGGCCCACCGTGATGAAGACCATGTCACAGCCGCTGACCGCACGCTTGATCTCCTCCTCGTTCTCAAGTGCCGCTTCCTCGCCGATCTGAGGGATGGAGCCTGCACCGAGGCCCCGTGTGCGCTGCCTGCCAATGAGGATGCGGTGGTCCGCTACCGTGCGGGAGAGGTGCTGGGCATCGGTGTTGATGGCGACGAGCCGTGCGCCGTGGATCCCCTCCTCCTTCATGCGGGTGATGGTGTTGGAACCGCTCCCGCCGCAGCCGATCACGGCGATCTCTGTCCGCAACTCCTTGAGGATCTGGTCGAGATCCTCGTTATTCTTCGAGATATCCGGTGAGTCCTCCCTCACCCTGGTCAGCGCTTCTTCGACTATAGACCTCATAGGAATTTCTCCAGTCCCGGGATGTGGATTCGCTTTTCGCTGCGGGTCTGGACCATCTCGGGGGTGATCTCCCTGTCCCCGATCCGTACAGGGCAGCCGTTCATCAGCTGTCCGTACAGCGGGCCGGGAGGTATTCCCAGGTCGCGTGCCCGGTCGGGGTCGAACCTGCGCCTGCAGATGGTCAGGTGGTCACCCGCAACGAACGTAATTTCCCCTCTACGTATGATGTTTACGCATAAGCTTATTAAATCATGCAGTACATTCCCGCTATTTTCACCGATGGTGATGAAAGAAGGCCATACTGGCCTTTTCTGGGTCGAGAGACGGACCAGCGGGAGCGTATCCAGCCCAGCGAGAAATCCCTTCTGGTTGAGCCTCCATGCCTCTTCAAGGAGCACGGGGTCCAGGTCGATTCTCACGGGTTCGCCACCTGGGGATTGCCCGTGGAGCGTGACTCGGCATCCCGGGACGATCTGTTCGGCAAGGGACAGGACTCTCATGTAGGTCTCCCATGAGAGGTCCCCGATGTGCATGAGTTCACCCTCCGAGAGGATTTTCACCCTGCGTTCAGCAAGAAGATCCTCCAGCCTGGCGAGGTCTCTTCCTGGAATCGCTTTCCTGTCGATGTAGGCAGCTACGGCCCTCGTCTTCTCCCGCATCTGGTCGATCATGCCGGCATCGAGGGATGAAACCTCCCTCGTATGGGCGATATGCCCGAACGCCCCGCGTGTATTCAGGGCAATATGGGTCTGCCGGGCTGCGTAGTGCGTCCCGCCAAACCCGATCAGGGGAATACAGTCCGCGGGATCTGCCGAGAGCACGCTCCTTGCAACCGCCATCCCGGCCGCGCTGTCCCGCCACTCCTTCTCGCTGCTCCCCACCTCTGCAAAGAGCGAGGGGGTTGCGAGTTCCGACGGGCCGTGATGGGTGACCTCGTACGCGACACGAAAGCCTGGCGGTGCATTCCCTGACAACTCTCTCAATACCGCGTGCATCCATTCGGGGGCCGCTGGGGCCAGCGAGCGTTCCTGCCCGCCGAATTCAGCGCTCGAGATGTTCCCGGTGACATGCACGGTCAGGACCGGTACCGGGTTCACCGAGGAGTGCCGGGAGAGGAAGATGATGAGATCAGCGTCAAGGTCCCGGTCAAGGTGATCCTGGTAGATCAGCCGTTCCCTGACCCTGTGGTGGGAGAGTTGGTGCCGTTCCAGGGAATAGGGCTCGTGTGGCGTGGCAAGGAGCGAGAGAAGGGATCCGTGGATGGTGCAGCCGCCGGGGTCTGCAAGGGAGCTGACAAGTGCGATCTTCATTGGTTACTTCCCATTCTATGCCTTTCAATTTCTATAAAGGGACGCGATCCGGGGTGTGTGATCGTGGCAATCCAGCAATGGGACCGCACAGGGAATAGACTCGCAATAACAGGCCCCGGTCCGGACTGACGGGTTCTGCAACGCACCCTTCGTGATCGATGAGAACAATATTGACAGCCTCCCGCTACATATCAGGACCGAACCGCCCTTCTATGCGGATTTCACTGCGAATCCTGTCTCCGGGAACCCGCCTCTCACCGTGCAGTTCACCGATGCCTCTGACGGGAACATCATGCGTTATCTTTACAGGTTTGGAGACGGATTTTCGTCGATGAGCCAGAATCCGGTGTATACCTACCGAAGGCCAGGCAACTACACCGTGAGCCTGACTATCTGGCAGATGGACGGGCGGACACTGTCCTCGAAAACCATGGTAAAAGAGAATTACATCCGGGTAGAAGGGGCACCAGGACCCGATGTCAGGACGAATTTCTCGGCTACCCCTGTATCAGGCACTGCACCCCTTCAGGTTGCCTTCACCGGGAATTCGTCAGGAAGCCCGATTCTCTGGAAGTATAGTTTCGGCGACGGGTTCATGTCCACCCAGAAGAACCCGACCCATACCTACCGGAGACCGGGGACCTACACGGTGAAACTCACGGTCTGGACCATTGGCCCAGATAGGAAACTTGCCACAGAGACCATAGAGAGAGCGAGTTATATCACCGTGGCATGAAAAACCCTCCCATTCCAATTTTTATAATCGGGTTACTGCATCGCTAAAATTCCCTCCCAGGGATTAATCGCCTTTTCTTGTGTCACACCGATGGAATCCATTTTAAATGAACGGATCGAATATACCCGTGGTATTCAAAAAAAGGCGATCACAATGAGCAGCTCTACTCGTATTTTCATCGTATTCCTGGTTACAGGATGCTGCCTTGCCATCCTGCCGGCAGGCGCCCAGGCCCCCATCGGCGGAGACCGCGCCTGGTATGCAGTGCACTGCAATGTCGACGGCGCGAGCGTCTTCTTTGACGGCGATTACAAGGGTGACATCCAGGGAGGGGTCCTGTATGTCGAGGCGTATACTACCGGGACACCCTACCGCACGTATTCCGTCCAGAAGGAAGGATATTCCACCTTCAGCGACTCTATCGACGGCGTACCCGGAAAAGGGGAGACCTTTGACCTGTATGCGACCCTCAACCCCACCCAGCCGACACAATCCCCGGTAATAGGTGGGGATATCGGGTGGTACACTGTCCATTGCAATGTGAACGGTGCGAGCGTGATGTTCGACAACACCTACCAGGGGGCCATCACGAATGGCATCCTTACGGTCCAGGTGTACACCACCGGTACCCCCTATAGCACCTACACTGTCACAATGGATGGATACCTGCCCTATACTGCGCCAATTACCAGTTTCCCTGCAAAGGGGCAGACTGTTGACCTGTACGCCACGCTGAACCCCGCTCCAACGCCGACCCCTACAAAGTCTCCTGTCCCTGCGGGCATCGCGTTCTCTGCCCTGGCGGCAGCCGGGCTCCTCGCACTGTCCAGGAAAAAATAACTCATTTTTCTTTTCGTTTCAACAAAAGGCCTGACTTCCAGGCTATTATGGAATGTGTTCAGCTGATCGTATCCACTCATGGAGCTTAACAACCCGGAAGAAGTCAACTCATTTATTACTGTCACCCTCCATAGGTACCTGCATGGATGAAGAGAAGATACGCAAGGCCTTCGAAGCGGAAGGCATCACCAAGGAGATCAAATGCCCCCAGGCGTTTGCCATGTCCGAGAAATACGGGATTGCAAAGCTCGATATCGCCAAATACTGTAATACCCATGGCGTGAAGATAAGGGCCTGTCAGTTAGGCTGCTTCAAATGAGCCTTTTTTTACGGACTGTTCCCGTCGAAGATGCAATACGGGTTGCCGCAGGGATAGCCCCGGCGCCTTCATGCGTGGAGATCCCGCTCGAGGAGGCGGGGGGAAGGGTGCTTTCCCGCGACGTCGTTGCAGATATCGATATCCCGTGCTTTGATCGGTCCGTGATGGATGGGTATGCGGTCAGGGCTTCAGACACCATCGGGGCTGGCGAGGCTATCCCCTCCCTTCTCTCTCTATGCGGAACGGTGAAGATGGGCAGGGCCTCCGACATCACCCTGTCGGCTGGAGAATGTGCGTATATCCCCACCGGCGGGCAACTCCCTGCAGGGGCGGATGCGGTGGTGATGATCGAACACACCGAGCAGATCGACGACCAGGTGCTGGTGAAGCGCCCGGTTGCCCCCGGTGAGAATCTCATCAGGAAGGGGGAGGACTTTGCCCGGGGCATGCCAGTTCTCAAGAAAGGCCGTCGCCTCAGCCCACCGGATATCGGTGTCCTCGCGGCCGTGGGTTGCCATACCGTCCCGGTTTGCACCATCCCCTCTATAGGGGTGATCTCGACCGGAAATGAACTCATACCTGTCCGGGACATCCCCACCGGCAGCCAGATACGTGACAGCAACAGCGGGATGCTGGGGACATACCTGCGGCGAGTCGGCTGCACGGAGACGCTGTACGGGATCGTGCCAGACGAGCGTGCTGCGTTGAAGGATGCCCTTGAGAAGGCGCTCTCCGAAAACGACGGAGTCCTCCTCTCGGGGGGAAGCTCAAAGGACGAACGCGACCTCTGCACGGACATCATCGGGGAGCTTGGGGAGGTGCTTGTCCATGGCGTGTCGATTGCTCCCGGGAAGCCGACCATCATCGGGCGATGCCGCGAAAAGCCGGTGCTCGGCCTCCCGGGCCACCCTGCATCTGCGCTGGTCGTGCTTGACAGGATAGGCAGACCTCTCCTTGCGGCGATGTCTGGAGAGGTGATGGGGAAGGGATGCACCAGGACAGCACTGCTTGCCCAGAACATCCCATCTATTCGCGGACGCGAGGACTACGTACGGGTCAGGCTGGAAGGAGACCGTGCATTCCCGCTCTTTGGAAAGTCGGGTCTCCTGAACACACTCGTCCAGAGCGACGGCGTGGTGAGGATTCCGGCCGGGAGCGAGGGTATAGAGATTGGTGAGACAGTCGAGGTGCTCCTCTGGTGAAGCGTTACCTCTCTGTCGTCTCCCTTGAAAAAGCCCTCTCGATCGTCGGAGAAGTTCCCATCCCTCTCTCTCCCGAGACGATCCCCCTCGAGTTGTCTGCCGGCCGGATCACGGCACGGCCCATATTTGCCACGTACTCCGTTCCGGAGGTCCACCTGGCCGCAATGGATGGGATCGCCGTCCGGAGTGCCGATACGTTCGGGGCAAGTGAGCAGACACCGGTCACGCTACCCGCAGCACGCCGGGTGAATACCGGGAACGTGGTGCCTGCGGAGTATGACGCGGTGATCATGATCGAGGACGTGTGGACTGAAGGGGACTTCTACACGATACGGAAGCCCGCCGGCCCCTGGCAGCATGTCCGGCCTGCGGGGGAGGACATTGCCGAGTCCGAGATGGTCGTCCCTTCCCACCATCGGATACGTCCTTCTGATATCGGCGCACTTGCAGCCTATGGGATCGTGTCAGTCGAGATCCTCGGTTTCAGGGTTGGGCTTGTCCCCACCGGGAGCGAGCTCGTTCCTCCCGGTTCGAAGCCTGCCCCTGGCCAGGTGGTGGAGAGCAATACCCGGATGGCAGAGGCATGGCTCTCACAGGTTGGGGGAAAGTGCACCCGCTATCCGCTCACTCCGGACGTCCCGGAACGTATAAGGGATGCAATCTCCCGTGCAGTAGAAGAGAACGACCTCGTGATCGTCTCGGCCGGGTCATCGGCCGGGACCAGGGACTACACCGCGGAGACGATCGCAGGCCTCGGCGAGGTGCTTGTCCACGGCGTGG
>DUGV01000239.1 GCA_013331225.1 Methanolinea sp. | reverse complement strand
CTGGAAAAAGACCCCGTCGATAAGGGTGATGATGCGGGCGCCTTCCTCCGCGGCGTCGGTCAGGTCGCCCCGTGCGGCGGGCGGGTGGAAGAACCGGGCCGGGAGGATTGTCTCCGCGACTGCCCGTTCACAGCTTGGGCCCAGGAATACGGCGATCTCTTGCGGCATGGCACCGTGCCCCCATACGTTCCTGGTCCATGGCATAGACCTCGAGGCCCGGCACGACCACCCTTACCACCGGGACATTGATCTCCGGGCGGGTGAGGTCTACCACGATCACCCGGTCCATCCCGGCGCCCTCGAGGCGATCAAGGGTCATCCTGATGTCGGTCAGGAAGTCATCGCTGTCAAAAGAGGGGACCTCGGAAAATTGCTCTTCTTCGGGCGAGTCGAACCAGTAACGGTTCATCCTCCTCGCCCGCTCATATCCCATTCTCTTGCGCATGTCCGCTGTCGGGGTGTCCTCCCGGGCGCCGTGGATCTGGGNNGGGTCCCCATCCCGATGGTGAGGAGCATCGGGTCCCGCAGCCGGAGGTCGTCCGAGACCGCGGCGAACGTGGGGATGCAAAGGTCGCTCGTGATATCCTTGACCCGCACCTCCACTTCCGCCGACTCGAAACGGGAGAGAAGGTCTCCCGGCAGGTCCCCGTTGATACGGGTGACCCGGGGCCCCGTGTTCCTGCTCGCCTCTGCAAGCGACCACGCGTCCCGCTCAATTACCTCCATGAGGGCATGGAAGACTGCCTCCTCGAGGGTGTTTCCGGACGCAAGCCCGTTTGTCGAGGTCCGGAAGAGCTGAGAGTACTTGGCTGGGAGGGGGTGGAAGACGGCGCTTGCCGGGACCATTACCTCCTCTTCCTGCAGGAGGTCGTACCCCTCCACCCAGGGAATCGGCATCATGGGGTCCGCATTTCGCGGGAGCACGAGAAGCAAGGGGTCGAGGACAGTAGCGTCCCTTCGAACCTCCTCGTACCGGTCGATCCGGAGTTCTGCGCCCTCGGGAACCTCCGCCGAGTACCGCTCGATCCCCTCCATTATGGCCGAGACCCTTGCCTCGGTCGGGGTGGCGCCCTTCCCATTGTAGACTGAGATCGCACCCCTCCCTGCAGTCGGGCGGATGCTCGAGAAGACAGGGATCCCTACCCGGTCGAGGCTCGTGATGTCCGCGACCCTCGTGATCCCTGCAGCCGGGAGCGCCTTCTCCACCCGTGCGAGGGTCTCCTCCGGAGAGGTGGTCCGCTGCGTCTCGTTCTTGTAGGCTTTCTTGCAGGGCGAGAGGATCATGGAGGGCGTCCGTTCCGGTTATTGCAGGTTCTAGTTTTGGGAGAAACTCACATATAGGTTCCTTGGGACCGCCCTCTGCATGGGGCCCCGGGCGTTACGCGTGGAGGAAGTAGGGGAGGAATATGATGGAGAAGAGCATCACCAGCATCAGGGAGGAGATGAAGGATACTACCGGCAGCGCGTATTTCGAAAGCCCCCTCCGTTCAAAAAGCCTCTCCACTCCCTCCTTGAGGATATAGCCGCCGTCGAGGGGGACCATCGGGATGGCGTTGAAGATGCCGACGTTGATGTTGATCCATGCGCACCAGAAGAGGAGGTGCACCGCTCCCCAGAACCCCGGGAACGGCTCCTGGTAGAACTGCGATTCGGGGGTCTCGAAGGCCAGCATGCGGAGCGCCTGGCCTCCCATGGAAGGGTCAAAGGGGATCGTCAGGAACCGGAAGAACCCCGGGATCGAGATGCCCTGCGTCACCTGGTCCATAATCATGGCGCCGTCGTAGTAATGCACCCCCATAAAGCCTGATTCCCTCTCCCCAAGCTCTTTTGGCCATTCCGAGAGGGTGAGGGCGTAACTCGACTGCTGTCCCTGGTATTCCACTGTCAGGGCGAGGGCATCGCCCGGCCGGGTGCCGTTCAGGAGAGCCGAGACGTCCTCGCGGGTCCCTACCGGGACCCCGTTGATGCCGGTGATGAGGGAGGGAGTGGGAACTCCCGCTTCCCACGCGGAATAGTTCTGGTAGACTCCTGCGAGCACCGGCCCCGAGGGGGGCACCGCCATTCCCGCCAGGAGGAAAAGCGCCACGAAGCAAATCGCCCCGATCACGATGTTGTTCGTGATTCCCGCCCCGAACATGCGGACTTTCGGCAGCCCCCGGCTTTTCTCGAGTTCCTGCTCGTCGGGCTCGACGAAGAACCCGATCGGGATGACCGCGATCAGCGCACCCATGCTCCGCACCCCGATCTTCTCCACCCGGCAGAGGATTCCGTGCCCGAACTCGTGGATCGCAATGGTCAGGACAAACGCGAACCATACTGCCAGGGTTGAGGGGACGTACTCGTTGAGCCCTGGTATCAACAGGATATTCTGCGGTGCGTAGATGCCGGTGGGCTCGGGGCGGAGGAGGAGGGTGAACTGGACCGAGACAAAGAGGATGAGTGCAATCCCGGCAGAGATGATCACCACCATGACCACCCCGAACGAGGCGTAGAGCCGGAGCAGCGTGGAGAACCGGGTGAAACGGTCGAAGAACGCCACCCGCTCGGTCTTTATGGCAATGATCGGGCCGTAGAAGACGATTGCATCCCAGAAGGACCGTTCAGGCCTCCCTTCTGCCATCTCCGGGAAGGCGATCCGGTCGGCTCTCTCACGTTCGTAGGCGGCCTTTCTGGTATAAATATAGCCGGCTACAATGGCATACGCCGCTACCGCCAGGAGCACGTAAAAGAGCCAGTGCATTCCTGTATATTACGCGGGAAATCTACATAAACCTGTGCGAAATGACAGGAATCACGGGCTTATTCCGTGTCTCCGCCCGGAAAATCAAAAAGACTTGCCTGTTCGTGCCTGGCGAGGAGGACCCTGACTGTCTCCCAGCTCCTCCGCGCAATGGGCGGGGGTCCCTGGTTCGTGCTGACATACTCTTCGAGGAACCGGACGGTGAAGGGGTCCGCGGGGTAGCCGCTTCCGATCTCCCCGAACTCTCGTTTGAGGTGCTCGATTGCGTGGTCCCGCTCTACCTTTGCCACGATGCTTGCCGCAGAGACCGCGGGATGGTGCTGGTCGGCGTGGTGCCGGGACACCACCCTGCAGGGGCGGTCCAGGTGAGACGAGACCATGGCCCCGTACCGGGCGGCCACCACGTCGCAGGCGTCCACGACGGCGACCGCGGGGTGGAGTGCGTCAATCACCCGTGCATGGGATTTTGCCATGAGGGCGTTCATGGTCATGCCCCGCGAGTCGATCTCCCCAGGGGAGATCACCAGGACCTCCACCGGGAACGAGGCCTTCAATTCCGCGGCAAGCGTTTCACGACGGGCAGGCGACAGGGCTTTTGAGTCCTTCACCCCGAGTTTCGCAAGGTCCTGCTTCCTCCGGCAGGCAACACCCGCCACCACGAGGGGTCCGAGCACCGCACCTTTTCCTGCCTCGTCCACCCCGCAGAGGATCATCGGTACAGTTGCGGCCCGCAAAATATTTGAAGGCCGCTGGTTGAACCCTTAACGCATGTATATCATCATCGTGGGGCTCGGCGGGATAGGGCGGAACCTCACCCAGCTTGCGGTTGAGCATGGGAACAACGTGGTGATCATCGACCGCGACGAGCAGCGCTGCAGCGAGATACTGGAGCACCACGATGTGCTGGCGATCACCGGGAACGCGACCGACAAGTCCATCCTCGAGGACGCCGGGATCGACCGGGCGGATGCGCTCGTGGCCACGACGAGCGATGACTCCGTCAACCTGATGACCTGCTGGCTCGCCAAGCGCTTCAAGGTCACGAACGTCGTCTCGATCGTGAACCAGAAGGAGCACTCGGACCTCTTCTCGGAGGTGGGGGTGAAGATATCGGAGAATCCCGACGAGCTGGTGGCACAGCGGCTCTATTACTGGGCTGAGAACCCCCAGATGCAGCAGCTCGCCTCGATTCCGGGTGGCACGATCTTCGAGGTGGTCGCGGAGAAGGGTGCGCCCATCGTCGACCATGAGATCCGTGAGCTGAAGGTCAAAGACTTCGTCTTCATCGCCATCAGGCGGGCGGGAGGCGAGCTGATCATCCCGAGCGGCACGGTGAAGATACGGCCGGGGGATACGATCACGGTGTTCACAAAAAAAGAGGCCGAGGACGACTGCCTCGCCATCCTCAACCGGCAGCTGCGCAGGTCACCCGAGTGACGCCTTGAGCGCTGCCAGTTCCACCACGAGCTTGGGGTTCCTCTTCATCAGCTCTTTTATAAGACTCAGGGTGCTGAATTCCTTCAGGTTGAGCGATGCGGCCGACTGGATGATGGCGTTCAGTTTCCCGTCCGGGAGCTTGATTAAGTATTCCTTGATCTGCCAGTTCCGGGCGATCGCCTTTCCCATCGGGGAATCCCGCCACGCCTTGTCGTAGGGCATAAGTGCAGCCTTCGCGCAGTCGCCCCTGGAGATGGCCGCGGCGGCAGTCCCGGCGGCCAGTTTTCCGGTGAACATGGCGTTGTAGATGCCTCCCCCTGTGAGGGGGTCCACCACCCGTGCGGCGTCTCCGACGATCATGAGCCCGTCTGCCACCGTGCAGGGAAGCGGCCTGCAGACCGAGACCCCGCCGACGATGTGTTCGATGGTCTTTCCGCCCGGGAACCGGGAGGAGACGAACCTGTCCAGGTAGTCGCGTGCCCGGTGCCCTGCGCCGCTCTTCTTCCCGCTGATCCCGATCCCGACGTTCGCGGTGCGCTCGCCTTTCGGGAATATCCAGAGGTACC
>DUGV01000025.1 GCA_013331225.1 Methanolinea sp. | reverse complement strand
CTCGATTGCCAGGCCATCAGTTGCAGCAACGAGGCCCGGGCACTCTTCTTCGTACATCCTCTCAATCTCGAACCTCTCTTCAAGGGTGGTGTAGGTGTGGGCGGCAAAATGAACCAGGGCAAGCCGTTTTGCACGTGCTTCCCTTGCAATCCGGATGGCATCCCCGGGGTTCAGGTGGGGCCATTCCGGGCTCGTTTCTCCTGGTTTAAGTCCGCATTCGGTGATGAGGAGGTCCGCATCGCGTGCAAGTAAGACGGCATTCGCGCAGAAGCCCGTGTCTGTGCAATACGCGATCTTCTTTCCATCGAGAGTAAGTGCATACCCAACACACGGGGCAGTGTGGACAAGCTGCCTGCACTCGATCGAAAATGGGAATTCATGGGTCCCTTCGACAAGCTCGATGAACCTGACAGGAAAAGGCAGATGATCGAACGGTACAGTGAACGGTTCCCGCACAATCGAGTGAAGCTCCCGGGAGATACCTTTCTGGCCGCAGATGTGCAGGGGAAGACTGAACCTGAATTTATTGAGAGTGTGCAGCCCGGCGATATGGTCGAGGTGGCAATGGCTGATAAGAAGGAACGTGGGCAATTCCTGGTCGAGATACTGGTCAGCCTTTGCGATGCCGTTGCCAGCATCTAGGATCACGTTATAGTCTTTTGACTGGACCAGTACCGAGCAGGTATTCCCGGTGAGGGTGTCATACCACCCGTTTGTCCCAAGGAATGTAACCAACATTCTCCAGAGTGGTTGGCGCGGAAGGTGAAAAACCGGGCACTCTCAACTTTTGAAAAAACCCTGGGAATGAACGGGATATTATGTCGAGAAAGGGAATGGGGTCCCGTCTTGTCCAAGGCCCGGATGAAGGGAACAGGATGTGCGTAATGCAGGGAGCATCGCAGGACATCCCTGGCCCGGAGCGAACCAATCCGCCGGAAAAGTGATATTTATGGGTAAGATCAGGCCGGCCTCGCCTGGATCTCGGCGGGAAGAATCCGTTCGATGAGGAAGGAGGGGACCTGGCGCGAGGTGCGGACGATCAGGAAAAAGTCCGCATTCGGGCCTGAACGGCCCCGGTACGTCGCCTCTATCAGGTAGTTTGTGGAGAGGAGGGGGATTCCGAGCGCCCTGAACTCTGCCCTCCGTTCGGAGATGGTCTTTGTCTGCCCGGCAACGAACTTCTCGTTCTGGTCCCCAATCTTCATGATCAACTCGTCGCCCGAAGTAAGAACAAGGATCGGAGTCCCCGCAATTCTGATCGGCAGCCCATCAGGAATCAGGACTGCATACGTCGTGATATAGGGATAGACGGTGCCAGGTTCCGGCGGGAGGTCTGCCTGGACGGAAAGGGTAAGAAATGCGGCGATGATCAGGATGACGAGGATGACGATTACCGCTCCCGCGATCAGGGAGAACCTGGGAATCTTCTTTTCAGTTGGGGGAGCAGGAGGCCTCTCATCCTTCCCTCCCCCTGAATGTGGTTCATCGGCCATTGTACTCATCAGGTAGAGTCCAGATTATCTCACTTATATCTTGCGTAATCCAGCATGCTTCATCAGGGAAGATGCCGGGGGCGTCATTCTTGGTTGCCTGGCTCTCAGATTGCCCGCGGAACAGGGAAAGACGATCGCACTACCTTCAATTCTCCATGTGCAGCGAATCCGCCACGTCCCGAAGGCCGAGGCGTTCGAGTTCGGTCCGGTTCGGGATGCCGGTCAGAGGGGTGCAGCCATGGAGGGAGTAATAGGCATCCAGGAGTACCTGGTGCCGTGCCAGGTCTTCTTTTCCCTTGCTGGTCCCGGCAACCTCCGGGCGCTGAGGCATCCTGTCATCTGCGCGGGTCATCCCCTGCCGCACGTTGAACGACATCTCCTGGAGGTAGATACGGTCGAGGGCATCCTCCAGTTCCCTGGGGGTGTACTCAATTCCTGTTGCGGCCCGGATGAGGCGGATCGCCCCTCCCCAGAGAGGAAACTTCCTGACCAGCGGCACCGATGAGTTCCAGCTGTTCACCGCCCCCTTGCACCTGCCCAGCGCATCGGCAAGCGTAGTGGCTCGCTCTCCCACCCTGAGCGCACCTGCCGGATCGGTTGGGATGTATCCTGATTGCACGAGGTCCCGGTAGAGCCCCTCCTCGTTCTCGCCTCCTGCCCAGGTCCTGCCCCTGAGATGATCCGCTCCCCTGGTCGAGGTTGCATGGGCAAGGCTGTAAATCCCAGAGGGATACACGCCCCGGGTTACCCCCTTGACGTCAAAGCAATACCGGGCTGCGTCTTTTCCGAGTCTCTCTGCAAGTCCGGCCATGCCGAGCGCGAGAAGGTCCCCAAAACCCTTCCGCTCCGCGGTCATGGTGATGAGAAGTCTCTGCGACTCTGAATCCTCCCAGTCAAGGGAAATCCCACCGGTATCCTCCAGGGAAATGATGCCCTTCTCAAAGAGTTCCTTTGCAAAACCAACCACGCTCCCAAGGCCGATCACGTCCATGCCCTGCCGGTCGGCGTAGTTCGACATCTCCATGATGGCAATGGGGTCCAGTATCCCGCTGTTGATCCCCAGCCAGTGGATGGCCTCGTACTCGAGCCCTTCCCCTACCTCGCCCTTCCGGGGACCTTCCGGGATACGGATGATGTTCTTGCACCGGAGCGGGCAGCCATGGCAGCCGGTATGGCCGACTTCATACTCCTTCCATGCATCCTTCCGCAGCGCCGGTGGGACGTCCGCACCCGTCCATCGCCTCTGGCTGTTCCGAAAGCCCGGCCCCCAGTCCTCTACCCCGATGATGGAACCATATTTTCTGACTGTGTTGCGGAAGAACGGGTCGTTTCTGAATATTTCCCGATCAATCTTTGCGAGGTCACGGAACCCTTCGGGATCAGCAAGTCTGGGAGGGTTCGAACCCCTCACTGCGATGGCTTTCAGGTTTTTTGAACCGGCGACCGCCCCGCTCCCGATTGCCGCCGAGGCATACTTGTCGATGATCGTCGAAGCAAAGCGGACCAGCCGCTCTCCCGCCGGGCCAATGCAGGCGACGCTCGTGTCATCGCCGAGATCTTGCCGGAGACGATCCGTCGCTTCCCACGTATCCAGTCCCCATAGTGACCGGGCATCACGTATCTCCACCCTTTCGTCATCGATGGAGAGGACGCAGGGGTAAGGGGATCGTCCCTTCACCACGATCTGGTCGTAGCCAGCACGCTTGAGCTGCCAGGCAAATTCCCCGCCCCCGCTCCCGTCGCCTAGTATCCCGCCAAGCGGCGAGAGCGTGCTGACCGAGACCCTCCCCGTCAGCGCAAGAGGGGTCCCGGTGAGCATTCCCGGTGCGTAACAGAGGACGTTCCCTGGGCCGAGGGGATCTGTCCCGGGAGCTACCTCCTCCCAGAGCACTCTCGAATTAAAACCCCTTCCGCCCAGGAATTTCCGCGCCCTGCCAGCATCAAGGGCGCGCCGCTCGATTGAGGAGGTGGTGAGATCTATCCGGAGTGTGGCCCCTGCCCAGCCGTACATGGAGAATCATCTCTCTTCGAAGAGGATAAATCACACCATCAAGACGAAGGAGCCCGCTGAGACTCCAGATCCCCAGCGTTCTCTTGTTAAAGGTGCCTGTACATGGCCAGGCATTCCGGGCAGCCGGTCCCCGCGCAGGTATCGGGATCAGAGAGGGAGTCGAGTATCTTCCCGATCACATCCGGGTTTCTCGGCAG
>DUGV01000046.1 GCA_013331225.1 Methanolinea sp. | reverse complement strand
CGTCAATGGAAACATAGGTGATGTTGTCAACATCCCGGGAGAGTGTGATCGAGGGGGTGATTTTATTCACCATCCCATCATCCTGTTTCAGGAATATACCACCCATCTGGTAGTAATAATCCTGGTTAATGAAGTAATTGTTCTCTGAATTGAATTCTAGCGAACCTAACGTGTTTGCCTCAACAAGGGATGTGCTGTTATATCCATAATTCGTTGCCAGCGGTTCAAATTCAATGTAGGCGCTGGTAGGGATACGCTGAAGCACTTCAGATTCCTGGAGTACGTCACCCAAACCATATGTGGGATCTACAAGGTCAACGTAATACCGGGTATTATTCGTGATATTTTTCTGGATAATAAGTTCCTGGATAGTAACAAGGCCATTCTTTTCAACCGTGACAGTCAGATCGGTCTCATAATTTACCCTCTCGACACTCACATGGTCAACTCTGGGGGTGTGGTTGATCCAGATTTTCCATGACGGATTGTTCAAAGGAATGACCATGAAACCTGAATTTGGGGGAACCCAGCTGACGTTCAATCCTTTATCCGGGTAGATGGAACGCAGGGTAAAATTGGTGTAGATATGCGATGGTTTGCCGGATATAACGGAAAAATTCGGAGTTGCATTTCCCAATCCGGCGTATTCCTGAAGTAGTTCTCCCCGAATTTCGATGTTATCTGTCCTCTGGTTGATGAGAATTGCCCCGGATGATCCTGCGGGCTGGAACAAGGGGAGTATAAACAAACCTCCCGATGACGAACTAATTTGTTGGGTACTCAACGTGAACGTATTGTAGATACTCAAATCTTTCTGCTCATTAATTATCAATGAATCAATAGCCGTTTTATATTGGCTGAATTGGTAGTTGATCTGGTTCATGTGGCCAATTTCATTTTGTCGTCCTTCTGCCGGTACCACATACACAAGATAGAGGGATATGAGGATGGTAATAATAGCAAGAATCAGGATAAACCCGATGACCTCGGATAGGGCATCCTCACGGCGAATGGACGGCATGGAGATTATTGAGTATGTGTGGCGGGTCATTATATAAAAGTATCAAAAGATCCATCGGTAAACGGGGATTTTTGCGCAAAAAGAGTTCTTTTTGCCAGAATAGAGGGCATCTGCCGAATTCGGTTTACTGGAAGAACCATAGGAAAAAAAATTAATCCCGCGATTGCTCCTTCAGGCCCCGGTCCGATCTCTCCTGCTCCGCTCGATCCGCATCATCGGAGACGTCTTCTGGAGGAACCCCGATATGAATTGAGCGAACTCTTCCTGGTAGCACTCGATGCCCCGCCCCACCTGTGTTGAGTGTTCCATCGACTGCTTGACATGCTTTCCGAGCGCCACCTGCAGCACCTGCTCTGAGCGCAAAAGGTCGATTGCACGGGTGTACGGCCGGCGGATCTCGACGACGTACATCCCTTCATCGATGAAGGGCCCGGAGAAGAACCCCCGCTCGTCTGCATCGAGGTACTTGGCGGTGAACTTCTCGGCATTGACCCGGTTCCAGACCGGCGGGCCGGCATGCCGTTTCACTGCGGGGAGCTCCTCTACCAGGAGCTCAAATAAGAGCATTGACTGATCCTCGTGCATCTCGCAGTCGGCACGGTTCACCAGGAACCCGTGCCGGTCAAGGAGGGCCTGTAGTGCGTCGAGGCTCTTTCGCAGTTGCGGAACGACGATGTCCTCGATGTAGGGCGGGGTCTGGAGGGTGATTGCATAGAGGAAGGTCTCCCTCCGTGCCAGGAGGTCTGCCGCCTCGTCAATTGAGAGCTGCGGCCCGTGCAGCGGGAAAAAGAACTCCCTTGAAGGGTGGTCCAGGTACCCGCGGGCGAGCTCGATGAACTCGCACATCCGGGTGAGGGAGACTGATGCCGAGACGTTCCTCCCGGGATCCACCGGGTCGACCATCACGAGCGGCTCGGTAAAGTCACGCGAACGGTGTCCTTCCGGGTCGATGAGGACGCCGGGCCTCCAGCGTGACGCCGCCTCGAGAAGCGGGCGGAACCCCCCGTAGTGGAGGACGAGGAGTTCGCAGAGGTACCCTGCAAACCCTTCCGTCATCTGGTCGGATCCATAGATTCCCCCAGCCTTTGCAAACTGCTTGAGGAGGAGGACGTCGTCAAGGAACGGCTGGATCCTCTCCCGTATGTACCTTGTGTGAAACGGCGTCCGGTCGACCGCGCTCTGGATCCGGGCCGCGGACTCCACCTGGTAGCAGGGCACCAGGTCCACGTCCAGGCCGTCGATGCTCGCATTGATGTATGGGTGCTCGGCGTACTTCTCCCGGAACCTGCCGGACTCGGCGTTGGCCACTTCCCGGGCAAGTGACAGCCCCTGCAGCTCGAGTTCCTCCCTCGGAAGCGAGGGGTCAAAGAGGAGGAATATGTCGAGGTCCCGGTCGCCGTGGATCCAGGTGCCCCGCGCAACCGATCCCACCACCATGGCGGTTGCCTTGCCGGACCTCTCCACGCGGGAGAGGATCCTCTCTGCCACTTCGTGGATATGTCGGGTCTCTTCGGCAGTGGGCCGGATTGCAAAGAGTACTTCCTCTTCAAGAGCGGTCCGGGTCAAAAACGCACTTCCTTCACGTCCTCGTATACGGGACCCCGGGGAGTCAGGGTGCTTCGCTTCAGGACAAACCCCGGCACCACTCCCTCGCCAAAGTCTCTCTCCCTGAATGGCTTTACGCGTTCCAGGAGATCGGGGTGGAACTCTTTCACCCGTGCCACCGTGGCATGGGGACGGAACGCGCGGGCCTCCCTTTTTACTCCGAGGGGAGCGAGCACGTCCTCGATCTGCGCATTCAGGAGGCCACACTTCCCCCCGTCGTCAATGTGTGCCCAAATCACCCTGGGCTGGCGAGGGTTGTTCCCACCGATGCCACGCACCCGAAGCGGGAACGGGTCAGCCTTCACCTTGCCGAGCACCTCTCCAATTTTCCTCGTGTGGGACTCGGGAACGTCCCCGATGAACTTGAGAGTGATGTGGATGATGTCCGGGTCCACAAGGGTAAGCCGTGCCCGGCTCGTCTTCAGGGCGTCCTGAACAAAAGAAAGCGCCTCTCTTACCTCTCCCGGGAGTTCCACGGCCACAAAGAGCCTGTCCATCAGCCTGGCTCCCGCGCAGGCATCCCGTCGCGGACCATTGTGTGGTTCATCATCTATCACGCGTTAAATGTGCTTTTTTTTGCAAAAATTCTCAATTCTTAAGGTATAATTACTGTCAGATCAACAAATATTTTTTCACAGAAGAGCTATCATTGAAACAGATCCAAACCGGGGGGACACCTTTGAGCAGACCCAACGACCTGATTATATATACACTGGAATTCTGTCCGAATTGCGATACCCTGAAGCATTTCCTGAAAGAGAAGGCAGTGCCGTTCCAGGAGCGGGATCTTTCTACCGCCGAATCGCTCACCGAACTTCGCATAAATGGTGTCTTTGTCTCCGAAGCCCCGGTCCTCCAGAGGGATACCCGGTTCCTCACGTCGGCCGAGATGTTCTCCCAGGGGGCAATAAGAGAGGAGCAGGTCATCCCCTTCATCGAGGGTGAATGATGCCCACCCGCGATACGCGCCAGTCCACTCTTGACGGGGTCTTCATCCCCAGCATGCCGCCGGTC
>DUGV01000200.1 GCA_013331225.1 Methanolinea sp. | reverse complement strand
CGGGAGGGATTGAACCAAAATTATATCAGAAAGTTGGTTGTGATTTTACCCTTGGATATGATAATAAAAACTCATTTCCGGTATGCATTCAGGTAAATCAAAACGGGGATAATAAATTTACCCCATCACCTTTTGATAGAGGTCAACCAACACTATTTTTACCAGGAGAACATCAAAATGTCTTTACAATAACGATATCCAAAGATGTAAAATGGCATCTCACTGCACCACATTCAGATTTGGAGCTTGAATGTTAATTTAAACTTATTTTTTTATTATGCAGGATAATCAATGGATAATACAGCCTCACATCGAATGTTAATAATTACTGCCCTCTTTTTAATAGTTGCAATAATCCTGATTATTCTTGGTATCTCTTTTTTACCTCCCCCGAATCCCTCCATAACCACTCAATTAAACCTTACCACAACAGGCAACCATATACTCATAACCCATACCGGTGGCGAATCGCTCCATTGCGAAAGCCTGACCATTGTAATAAATGGGGAAGTAATTATCTTCCCCAATGGAAGTGGTATCGACTGCCCCTGGTCGATAGGAGAGACATTGATAATCCCATATACTCCGTCAGATATACCCCGGGCGATCCGGATCGATTATGATGCCGGAAACGGTCCACACGAACTCCTTTATGCCGAAATACCTGGCCAGAGACAAGAACCCGGCACTCCAGCAACACCAACGGTCATTCATACCACGCTGCCTGTAACTCCTACCCCAACACCAACCCCAACCCCCACCCCGGGAATCCCGGTCGCCTCCTTCAACGCCACCCCTCGATCCGGTCCGGTCCCCCTCACGGTCAGGTTCACCGACACCTCAACCGGCATACCGGAGGAATGGCTCTGGACGTTTGGGGACGGCGAAACCTCTCGCCTTCAGGACCCTGTCCACACCTACACGGAGACGGGGAACTACCAGGTGGGCCTGGCGGTGAAGAACGCGTTCGGCGGGCACACCAGGATCAGCCAGGGCTACATCACGGTCACCCCCGCGGAAGAGAGGAGTCTCTACCTGGAGGCGCAACGCGGTGCAATAGTCTCCCCCGGAGGATTCCTGGAGTTTTCGGTCACGAAACCGGGGGCCAGGGTGAAGATCGGGGGACAGACGCTGGACATGCCTCCAGGTTCACGTGTACGCTTGACCATCGACGAGGGAGGAAAAGGGAAGATATCGTTGCGGGATGGGACTATCGTTCTGTTCTCCTTTGACGAGGTCATCCTCTCCATCGACGGGACGGAGGTTGCAAGGGGGACCGCACAGGATATTCTGGTGCCGGGATACGAGGGCCTTATCTCCAGCATCAACCTTGCGATCGACGGTGGGAAAGGGGACGTGCGGATCCTCGAGAGCGGGTTGCCCTCATCGCTTGTCCCGGGTAAGTCCCCCCTCTTTCTCTCATCGCTTCGCCCGGACCCGTCCGGCGTCCTGACCCTTGACTGTTACAGGGAGGATACCACGATCTTCCTGGGGGCAGTCACCTCTTACCGTGTCGAATAATCTCCCGTCTCCTTGCCGCCAAGCCCCGGTATTCCCACTCAGGAGACGCCCTTTCACTCATTCACGGCGGAAATCTGCGGATTTTTAGGGATAGATTGATATAGGGTCAGGAGAGATGAAATTTAAATACCGGATCAGAAGGGCTATTGAGGCAATCGGCCTTTTTCGTGAAGGGAGAGAGTAATTCGAGTGGAGCAGCATGGATCGGGAATCGGCAATCTCTAAAAATATCATACTGGCGCTGGTCGCAGCGGTAGTGATCATCATGGCAGTCATGGTGGTGGTGATGATCTTCTTCCCCCCGCAGCCTGACATCGTCCCACAGTTCAATGCCAATATCGAACGGTCAGGGAACATCGTCTATCTCTACCATGACGGGGGAGACCCTCTCCAGAAGGGGCGGACCATCGTGAGGATCAACGGGAATGATATCCCTGAATCCTCCATCGCGTTCCTCCACGCCCAGGACTGGCCCTGGACACCCGGAAAGACCATGCGCATCCAGTATGACGGGCCGGGAATTCCCGCCCTGGTCCAGGTGATCTATTCGGGAGGCAGCGGGGAGATGCTCGTCTTCTCTGACGAAGCGGCCGCTGTACAGGAGACTCCCATCCCTGTCTCGACCGTGCCGACCGCGGTGACCACCACCCCGCCGGGTGCGACCGCAACGCCGACCGGTGCCGGAGCGGTAACCTCGCCTGTGTCTCCTGCAGCAACCGGAACGACGCCATCAGCCCCGCAGCCACCGCAGGCTGCCTTCACCGCCGACCCGCGGGCCGGCCAGCTCCCGCTTGCAGTCCAGTTCACTGATACGAGCGCCGGAACCCCCACTTCGTGGCTCTGGAACTTCGGGGACGGAGAAACATCAGACCAGAAGAACCCGGTTCACACCTACAAGAACCCAGGGATGTACTCCGTCTCCCTGACGGTGCGCAACCAGTACGGGACAAGCCAGAAGACCGAGACCGGCTTTATTTCAGCAGGCACCCTGCCCGTCGCCCAGTTCACTGCGCTCCCCGCAGAGGGGACGCTCCCGCTGATCGTCCATTTCACCGACCTCTCGACAGGTCTTCCCACCGCGTATGCATGGGACTTCGGGGACAAGGCGACATCGAACGAGAAGAACCCCCTCCATACCTACACGAAGGCAGGGACATATGATGTGACCCTCACTGTCGGGAACGAGTACGGGTACAACACCCGCATCCAGACAGGGGCAGTCCAGGTAAAAGAGCCCGAGAGGGTGGATATCTACCTGACCGGGAGCCGGATGGGAACGCTCTCCACAGGGTACCTGCAGTTCCTCGTCACCGGGGAAGGCGGCTGGATCAAGATTGCCGGATCCACATACCCCTTCTCGCCCGGCGACACCGTGCAGCTCTTCGTGGATCAGAGCCAGAGCGGAATGATCGATGTGAATGCACGCGGAATAGCCGGTTTCCGCTTCGACAATGTGCGGATGTTCGTGAACGGCAACCCTGCCAGGAGCGGCATCTCCACTGACATCTTCGTGCCCTCGTTTGCAGGACTCCAGTCCACCCTTGCCATAACCATTCCCCCGGGAGATGCGACCACGGTCCTCTTCATAGACAACGGGAGGATCATTCCCGGCCCTGCACAGCAGGTCATCATCTCGAACCTGGCCGAGAACAGCCAGGGACAGATGAGCCTTGGGGTAAAGCTCGGCTCCGTTGAATACCGTGGCGGCGCAGGGTCCTACACGGTATCGTGATGCTTGGCCTCAAGAAGCCCGGGGATACCCCGGGTTCATCTTTTTTTTGGTTTCAGAAAGGGTGCAGGCCAGTACGCGAAGGCCTCACAGGTCACGGAGTCTCTGCGATACGAAGTCAACCAGTTCCTTTGACTCCTGGCGTGCATACCGGAGGAACCCTTCATAGGCTGACCTTGCCTCTGGAATGCGGGAGAGCTTCTCGCATGCGAGAGCCTTGTTCAGGTAAGCCCGGGCGTACCCACGCTGGATGGAGAGGGCGCGGTCAAACTCGCGGATGGCCTCCTCGCACTGGTTGCGGTTGTAGTAGATGTTGCCCATGTTGTAACGGGCCTCCGCAAGGTCAGGTTTCAGTTCCACTGCACGGGAAAAATCCGCAATTGCTTCGTCACTGAGCCCCTTCTTCCCAAACTCTATCCCACGGTTGTAATACGCGGTGGGGTTTTCGGGATTGATCTCGATGGCGCGGGTGAAATCTGAGATCGCCTCGTTGTACATTCCAAGCCCCGCATGTGCATTGCCGCGGTTGTTCCATGCCTTCTCATTTCCGGGGGCAAGGTCTATCGTCCGCGTATAATCTGCAATCGCCTCCTTCAGCCTCTCGACCCTCTGGTACGCAACCCCGCGGTTGTAGTAGGCCTCTGCAAGGTCAGGCTTTATCTCGATCGCACGGGAAAAGTCTTCCATCGCCTGGTCTATCAACCCCTTCCTCCCGTACTCGATTCCGCGGTTGTAATACGCAGTGGGGTTCCCGGGATTGATCGCGATCGCACGGGAAAAGTCCGCGATCGCCTCGTCATAGAG
>DUGV01000062.1 GCA_013331225.1 Methanolinea sp. | reverse complement strand
CTGGTTTTTGCACGCTTTGAGGAGCGCTTCGACCTTGTTCCACCGGGGATGGATCCCGTCTGAGCCATAGGCGAATGCATTGGGCGAGACAAAGCGCGCCTGCTGATGCCGGCCGGTGTACCGGACAATCTCATCCACGGACCGGTGGCGCATGCAGTGGCCGAATATCCGGGGTGTCTGGCAGTACCCGCAGGAGAACGGGCATCCCCGCGTGATCTCGACATACCCCTTGATCTCGGAAAATGCCGGGAACGCATCCAGCCGCACGCAGCTGTTTTGCGGCTTGTACCAGCCACCGGTCATCACCCCGGGGATTTTGCCCTCACCCCCGGCCTGGATGTCGCGGAGGAGCCGTGGCAGAGTGAACTCCCCCTCGCCAACGATCACGTAATCGGCATACTCTGCCACCTCTTCCGGGAGGGCCGTTGCATGCGGGCCCCCGACAATGGTAAGACAATCGGCAGCCGCGATCTCATGAAGGTAATTTTGAGCATTGAGCGAGTTGAGGCTGTAACAGGTCACGTCAGGCGCGGGCGTCCGGACCGGTTCGAGGATGTAGCCTTCCTGCTCGCATGCCGCGTACAGGGCAGCATATGAGTTCCTCGCCGCAGGGATAAATCTCCAGTGGACGTCCATTATAAAGAGCGGAGAAAGGATGGATCTGGCAGGGGGACAGGAAAACTCCCCCTGTCCCCGGTCAACCCCTGGTCCTGTAGGGGACGAGCTGGTCGATTACCTTGTAGGTGTTGCCATTCGTGAGGGAGACGAAGGCCTCTATACGGTCGTCCTCCTTCGTCCCGTCGAACTTCAGCTCCGCGCCCTTTACCGCTTCGAGGTGTTTCTCGGTCACCTGCCCGTCAGACCGGGTCACCCGGACCAGGATATCGGTCACCATGACCTGGCCCTTGCCCCCCGCAAAAATGACGCTGATGGTCGCGTATATCGGGTCTTTCTCGTTGATCTGGATCTCAACGGCATGCTCGGGGGGAAGCGTGACAGTCGGGCCGGGAATCATCCCGGTCCGGGACGTTCCCTGCGGGGACTGGGCACTACCTGCCGGGGACTGGGTACACCCGCAGATTGCCACCCCTGAGATGAGCAGCATCATGCAGAGTAAGGACAGAAGTCTCATGGGTGAGTGTAGGAAGTGGGAATTGATTAGGCTGTCTCTCCGGGTGCCTCTTCTTCCAGGATCTCCACGGTCCCCTCCCCGCCATCAACCCTTGCGATCGCGCCGTCCGGGACAAGGGAGAGACCCCCTTCTAGGCGGTCCACGAGCGGTATCCCCGCAATGATGGCTCCTACCGCGATGATGGGCTCGGCCTCGAGATTGATCATGGCTGCCGGGGCTTTCCCGTTCCTGCTGAGAGCATAGACGATGTAAGAGCCGACCGTCGAGCCCTTGCCGTGGGGGAATACGAGCACCGTCCCGGTGATAAGGGCGCCCTCGAGCGGGTGTCCCTTCTCCACGATCATCCCGGTTTCCGGGTCCACTCCGGAGAGGAAGGAGATGGGCTCGGGACTTGTCAGCACCCTGCCGCGACCATTGCCTTTCGAGATGCCGCGACCCCTGATGAGCATGATCACACCACATAAATGTAGGGAACTCAAGATATAATGGTAGCATGGAAGAGAGCGTCATACGGAACGCGGGACCCGACGCAGAACTCAAATACCAGCTGAAGCTCCAGGACCTCGAGTCGCAGGTCCTGGACCTCAAGGTAAAAAACGACGAGGTCCTGCGGGAGAATGCGCAGCTGAAACGAGAGAACAACCAGCTCAAGCGGATGCCCCTGTTTGTCGCAGTGGTCGTGGACCTGCTCGATCGTGGCGAGGTCTATCTCCGCCAGCAGGGGAACAACCAGGAGTACCTTACTCACGTCAACGACGAGATATTCCGCCAGCTCAAGCCGGGCACCAAGGTGGCGGTGAACAATGCCCTCTCGATCGTGAAGATTGTTGGAAACATCTTTGACTCAAGGGTCAGGGTGATGGAGCTTGATGAGTCGCCGGAGATCACCTTCGACCAGGTAGGAGGCCTCGCAAAGGAGATCGAGGAAGTCAGGGAAGCGGTGGAATACCCGCTGACCAAACCAGAGATCTACGTGAGGGTTGGAGTGGAGCCGCCGAAGGGGATCCTCCTCTACGGCTCCCCCGGGACCGGAAAGACCCTCATCGCAAAGGCAGTCGCACACCAGGCGAAGGCTACGTTCATCCGGATGTCGGGGAGCGAGCTCGTGCACAAGTACATTGGCGAGGGGGCCCAGCTCGTGCGGGAGCTCTTCTCGCTCGCCAGGGAGAAGTCCCCATCCATCGTCTTCATCGACGAGATCGACGCGGTGGGGAGCACACGGACCAACGACGGGACCTCAGGAAGTGCGGAAGTGCAGCGGACCCTTATGCAGCTCCTCGCGGAGATGGATGGGTTCGATACCCGCGGGGATGTCCGGATCATGGCCGCCACCAACCGGGTGGACATGCTTGACCCGGCGCTGCTCCGGCCAGGCAGGTTCGACCGCGTCATCTCCATTCCCCTTCCCAACCCAGAGGGGAGGAAGGAGATATTGAAGATCCACTCCTCGCGAATGGTCCTTGGAAAGGACGTAAATCTCGAGGCGATCGTCGAGATGACAGAGAACGCCACAGGGGCGGACCTCCAGGCCGTCTGCAGGGAGGCCGGGATGATGGCAGTGCGAAGGGAGGCACGGACCATCTCGCACGATGATTTTGTCAGGGCGGTCAGGAAAGTCCGTGCAGAGGTCAGCACTGATATGAGGATGTATACCTGAAGAAGTGCCCCTATTTTCCATTCAATTTTCCTTGTCTGCCCCGGAATGTGAGATATTCGCCATCTCGTGGCGACCGCGCCTGAGCACTGCATCTTAACTCCTGGCGGGACCAATAGTTCGCACAGGAGTGTATCGCCGTGCTGGTGCTCTTCGTCCCCAAGGAAGCAGTGGCGCTCTACCGGGAGCTCTTATCTTCGGAGACCAGCAGGGACGCGCTGCGGTTTTACCGGCCGGTCCAGACCCCTGCAGGCGTGCAGATATCGATGGCGTCGCTTGGAAGCGCACTCTCGCTCGCGTCCGACCTCCGGTGGTACGTGAGGAGGTACATGCGTGATGTCCTCTTTGAGATCTCCGATGGAGTGTATTGCACCAGGCCACTGGCGCAGGAGATATACTATGGGAGGCTTGCGGTCCTGCATACTCCCTGGAAGTTCAGGAAGACCTATACGTTTGAGTCGGGCCAGGTGATCCGGGAAGATCCCCTCATCGTAGATGTTGGCAGGGTACAGGCGACTGCCAGGTCTGCAGGAGGGGACGTGGCGGTGCTTGAAGTCTGGTGCACCGAAGAGGAGTTCCTGGGGAAAAAATGGAGCGAGGAAAAGAGTGATGACGTGGAGGACGACATCACTTCTTCGTGACCTTGTCCTCGCGGAGCACTTTCTTTGCGATGAGGAATATCACGAACGCCACGATGATAAAGTAGATCAGGTCTGCCAGGAACTGTCCCCAGCTGATAACAATCGGACCCAGTACTAGTTTCGAGGTCTGCCAGTCTCCGCCAGGGATGAGCACTGCGATGACCGGCATGATGATATTGTCCACGAAGGACTTGACCAGCTGGTTTGCAGCCAAACCCATGATAAATGCGATGGCAAGCCCGATGACCTTATACTCGTACAGGAAGTCCATAAATTCTTTAACCATGCTCATTTTGTACACCTATAGTTGAGAAAAGCACGGGGTGGCTAATAAAACCTTGGATGGCGCACCCCATTTCGATTTTTACAATTCCAAGTGCATTATTTCCATTTTTCTTTGTTCAAATCCAAACAGGTCCCCGATCAATTTTCATCACGATTAGGCATAGGTAGTTGACTTAACGTATGAACGTCAAAACGGCGTTCGGAAGTTTAGGGAAAGGAGAGTGTGCTGCCACCCCCTTGAATGCCTTCCAGACGTCAAGCGGTAGGGAACCGGGAAAAAACTAAAAGAAGAAAAATATTCAGGCGAACATTGCGCCGTACCCGCTCTTGCAGACATGCCGGTCGAAGTCAAGCCCGATCTTCTCTATGGCATCCAGAAAGTCCTCCTTCGAGACCGCGTCCCTGTCCCTCCGGATTGCAAACATGCCTGCTTCCATGCAGATGGCCTTGATATCGGCCCCGTTCTTCCCCTCGGTCAGGGACGCAAGTTCAGAGAGGTCGACACTCTCTTCAAGGCGCATCCTCCTGGTATGGACATCGAGTATGGCGACCCGCCCTGCAATGTCGGGGAGGGGGATCTCTATGATGCGGTCGAACCTTCCGGGCCGGAGCAGCGCCCGGTCGAGAATATCGATACGGTTGGTCGCCCCGATGATCTTGACGTCGCCACGCCGCTCGAATCCGTCCATCCCGGCCAGGAGCTGCATCAGCGTCCGTTGCACCTCGCGATCGCCTGAAGTGGTGGCCTCCGTCCGCGAGGCGCCGACCGCGTCGATCTCGTCGATG
>DUGV01000175.1 GCA_013331225.1 Methanolinea sp. | reverse complement strand
TGATCCGCAGTAATCTGGTGTCAGGTATATCCGTATGGCAACCATGAAAATCCGGGGCGGAGACCTTGACCTCGTCGAATATGAGTTCAACTCCTTCCCCCCAGGCAAGCAGATCAGGACCCTCGGCATAGAACGCCCGGCTTCACTCACGCCTGTCAAAGGAACTGTGAAGGTCAGGGCCCCGGCCAGGATCCACCTCACCGTGCTGGATATGAACAGGTTTTCACCCGCACGCCCCGGCGGTGGCGGAGTGGGGTTTGCCATCCAGCTCTATTGCAGCGTGGAGGCCAGGTGCATTGAGAGGGGCGTAGAAATCGACTACAACCGGCCAGCGATCATCCGGCATTTTGTCGAGGTATTCAGGGAGATCTCGGGATACGAGGGAGGGTTTGCCATCAGGGCCACCGACCACCAGCACCAGCATGTCGGCCTTGGTTCTACGAGCACAATCATGATCTCCCTCGCGCATGCCCTCAATTATGCCGTGGGATCTCCGTTCAACAGTGACCAGCTCCGACGAATGATCGGGTATAATTACGTTGAGGAGACTGTCGAGGGGAACGTTGCCTTCGGTTTCGAGACAGGTGTGGGGCCGGCGGTCAGCATCCACGGGGGTATGGCCATCACCGGCGACGAGCTCGCCCTCGTCTACCACCACCCGTTCGCGGAAGGAAAGAACGTATTCATCGTGATCCCCCCTACAGACATCTCATCCGCGGGGACCCAGGAGTTCGACCTGCTGATGAACAAGGCCAGGGTGCTTGACTACCGTGACCGCGAGATCAAGGCTTACATGATCATGATGGACCTGATTCCTGCTCTCGAGAGAGAAGATCTTGAGAAGATAGGTAATATCATCTGGGAGATCGAGTTCCGTGGTTCGAAGAGGGCGGAGGTGGAGCACCACAGCTACGCTATCTACCGGTACATGAGCCTCCTGCGAGAGGCCGGTCTCGAGTTTGTCGGGATGAGCTCGGTCGGGCCCTCCATTGCCATCATCACCTCCAAGGGAAGAGACGAAATCGAGAGGATTGTGAGTAACCTCGGCCTCGGGGTTGCGGTCGTCACCAAGGTTGACAATATGGGCCTCCAGATCACCCATGAGGGAGGCAAATCCCCTTCCGGCAGAAAGAAAGCCCGGTGATCACGGAAATGGTGGAGCGGCAGGGGCGTTTGCGCAGGACACTGCGGATATCCACTCCCCCATGACGCCGCACTCAACCGTTTTATCAGCCATTTGGTCCCTGGAGTGCGACAGGGAATGATTTATGCCAGGCCCTTCCATATATATTGGCTCATCATATCCCTGCATTCCCTGGATGATTCGCCCGTTTTTCAAGGTGGCGTGCAGCTGGGTTTGCCGGGATCTCCGCGAGGCATTCCTGCATGCACGAATTCAGTATTGCGTATGATATCTATGCCACCGCCCGGAAGGCAGCAATCGAGCATGGCGCACGCGAGGTCAGGTCGGTGAGCGTGGAGTTCGGAGAGATGGCAATGGTCAGCCCCGAGCAGGTCAGCTTCCTCTTCGAAACCCTCGTCGAGGACGACCCGCTGATGAAGGGTGCGAGCCTCACGGTGTCAGTTATTCCGCCACTCTCCCGCTGCACATGCGGGTACGAGGGGACGGAGCGTTTCGTATGCCCCCGGTGCGGCGGGCTGCCGGAACTTTTGAAGGGGAGAGAGATACTGGTGACCAATATCGAGATCGAGGTGAACGACGAATGAAGGTCAACCTGATGCACGGCGCGGGGGGTGAAGTGATGGGGGAACTCCTCCAGATACTCACGCGGTTCGAGCACCGGAATGCAGGGGGCGTGGGGCTTGAATCACTCGATGATGGTGCCGTGATACCGATCGGGGGGGTAAACATCGTGTTCACGACTGACTCCCACGTGGTCCGGCCTATCTTCTTCCCTGGCGGGGACATCGGGAGGATCGCGGTATGCGGGACGGTCAACGATCTTGCCATGATGGGCGGAAAGCCCATTGCCCTGTCGTGCGGGATGATCATCGAGGAGGGCTTCGAGAGTTCCGATCTTGAACGAATCGTCCGGTCCATGGATACGGCACTCGGCGAGTGCGGGGCAAGTCTCGTCACGGGTGACACGAAGGTCCTGGAGAGGGGTGCACTTGACGGAATCGCGGTGAATACCGCAGGCATTGGTATTGCCGACCGGATCATCAGGGACAACGGCCTCCAGCCGGGCGACCGTATCCTTGTGAACGGGACACTGGGGGATCATGGCATGACGATCATGGCGGAACGGGCCGAGCTCTCCCTCGGCGGGCAGCTCGTATCTGATGTCGCACCGCTGTGGGGGCTCGTCGAGAAGGCCATGGCTGCAGGCGAGATCCATGCAATGAAAGACCCGACGAGAGGGGGATTTGCCAGCGCCATCAACGAGATGGCGAGGAAGAGCAACGTCTCTGTCCGGATATCGGAGGCAGATCTCCCGATTAGGAGAAGCGTGAGAAGCGTTGCCGACATGCTTGGGATCGACCCTCTCCAGGTCGCAAACGAAGGAAAAGTGGTGATGGGGGTTCCTGCACGCGATGCCGAAGCGATACTCGAGGCGATGCGTTCGCACCCTTATGGGAGAGAGGCTGCCATCATCGGCGAGGTGGTCGCCGGGTCCCACGTGATCATGGAGACATCCGTCGGGGGCGAGCGTTTTATCGAACCCCCGGTGGGAGACCCGGTTCCGCGGGTCTGCTGATTCAGGAAAAGCCCTTTCCTTTTGGGAGGTACGTCTGCAGGAGCGAGAGGGCCTCCATCTCCCGCTTTCCCCCGCACCTGCGGACAATAGATACATGGTGCTCGATGAGTTGCATCAGTGCAGGGTCCTTCTTCGCCACGTACCGCGTTGCGTGGACTGTTGCTTCAATAATACTGGAAAAACCCCTGTTCACCGGATGCACCGCGCAGGTGAGCATCTGTTCATAGAGAGGAGTGAGATCCACCACCAGAGCCTCTTCTGTCTCCCGGCTCACCCTTGATGAGAACACTGCCCAGGCCTCCGCACCAGCGAGACGATGCACCCATAAATCCCCAATCTTCTCGGGGACAAACCGCTCCCGGCCAATGTCCCCGAACGCCGTCTCCACGTACACCACCGGGTCGAAGGTGATGTTTGCGACAACCCAGCCATGACGGCGGATATTTTCGGCAGTATGGCTTCCGTGGAACACCACCATCCTCTGAGTCCCCTCGCGGCTGATGATCCCCATAGGGGCCGCATTCCAATGAGTGGTCGCAATAACCTCGTTGATCCCGTCCCTTATCAGTCCCATTCCCATCCCTCTCCAAGGGCTATGTAGAGGGCAGCAATGATAATATCTGCGATGGATCCCGGGTTGATCTTCTTGTCTATGCACTCCTGGTCGAATGCCTGGAGATCGCGCAGTCCCTCGCGAACCTCCCTTGCCTTCTCCATGGTCTTTGATGCCACGTCCGGGCCATGCTTTTTGATGACGAACGTATCCGGCTCGAGTGAAAGCAGGCCAAGGAACGCCTCGACCA
>DUGV01000266.1 GCA_013331225.1 Methanolinea sp. | reverse complement strand
GCGGCATTGCCAGATAGGTATGGGTATCCCCCAGTACCGCTGGCGTGATATGCACCAGTCCCTCGCCTCCTTTATCCAGTCATGGAAGCGGGCGCTTCCCGCCCAGTCAGGGAACCAGGTGACCTCTTTTACCTCTTCAAGCATCCTGTCCTTCAGTTCAGAGGCCTTCAGGAACCACTGTTCGGTCGCCCGGAAGATGATCGGAGTCTTGCAGCGCCAGCAGTGCCCGTACCGGTGAACAACGGAGTCGCGGGCAAGGAGGTGGTCCCCGAGTTCTTCGAGGACCACGGGATCTGCCGCCTTGATGAACATGCCGGAGAGCACCCCGGCGTCTTCGGTGAAGTTCCCGCAGGGATCGACAGGGCAGACGATGTCAAGGCCCTCGCTGCACCCGAGGAGGTAGTCGTCCCACCCGTGTCCCGGGGCGATATGCACCAGTCCCGTGTTCTCGAGGGCCACGAAGTCCGCGGTGACCACCCTGTGCGAGATCTCACGCTGGAGGGGAACGACACTATCGAGCGGTGACCGGTAGGTGAATTCCGTCATGTCCTCTCCCGGTCTCTTCTCGAGTATGGAATAGTCCTGGTACCGCCCGCTTCGGAGGACGGGTTCCACCAGTTCTTCCGCCATCCAGAGGATCTCAGATGTACTGTTCTTTTTGGCTTCAACCCGTGCGTAGACGATATCGGGGTGGACTGCGACGGCCACGTTTGCAGGGAGTGTCCAGGGGGTGGTAGTCCATATGACGAGGTATTCCCCCTCACTGCCGTGCACGGGGAACTTCACGAATATGGAGGGGTCTCGTTCGTCCCAGTACTCCACCTCGGCATCCGCGATCGCAGTGGCACAGCGTGGACACCAGTTCACCACCCGGAACCCCCGCTCGAGCATCCCCTCTTCATCCGCCCGTTTCAGGGTCCACCATGCGGCCTCGATATAGCCCGGGTGCATGGTCTGGTATGGGTCATCGAAGTCAAGCCAGACACCGAGGTGCATGAACTGTTCGCTCATGATATCCTTGTTTGTGTCAGCAAAAGTGCGGCAGCGGTCGATGAATGCCGCGATCCCGAAACGTTCGATGTCCTTCTTAGAGGAGAAGCCGAGTGTCTGCTCGACCCTTACCTCGATTGGCAGGCCGTGCATGTCGTAGCCTGCCCTTGCAATCACGTTCCTCCCGCTCATGCGGTGATAGCGGAGCATGCAGTCCTTGATGATCTTGTTCCAGGCGGTACCAAGGTGGATATGGCCGGTGGTGTAAGGGGGGCCGTCTACGAAGAAGAAATCCTTCCCCTCCTTGTGCAACTCCTTGACCTTCCCGTAAGTGTTCTCCTCCCTCCAGTACTTCTGGACCGACTCCTCGATCTCCTGGGCCTGATAACTGCTGCTCACTTCCTTCACACGCATCCCCCTTTCCTGTCGCTTCGCCGGGTGGAGAGATAGACAGTCCTGTAATATGGGCTGTTCTTTCCAAAGTAGTTTGGGGAGCCTTCCGGATATGCATTGCAGAAAGCGCCCGGCTCCCCTCTTATGTCCTGTTGCCCCGGCCATCCCTGCAATTGAATGCGGGGGACCGAGGTGCATTCACGTTCAGAGAATAAAACGATCAGTCATGGAATATCCCATCACGTAGGTATAGGTGGGAGAGGATGGTATAAAAAAGTGGACGGTTCTTTTCAAGAGCCCGGATGTAAAGATGCGGGACCTTTTTCTCTGGCAAGGGAGCACCTTGTGGCAGGAGCATGAGCATGCCAGGACGTGGAAATGACGGGGTGCCGGAGCACGGGTGTATCATCGGCGGAGAAGAGCGGTATTCGGGGGAGATCATCGAGGTCAGGTTCCCGTATACCGGCGAACTGGTGGCAAGAGTCCACCAGGCGACCCCTGGTGATCTCGATAATGCTATTAGAATGGCGCATTTGGGATTTGCGAAGACAAGGGAACTCTCTTCAACCGAAAGATACCGTATCCTCACGCGCCTTGCGACGATCGTTGAGTCACGGGCAGAAGAACTCGCGAATCTGATGGTCCTGGAAGGGGGAAAGACCATCTCCTTTGCCCGGGCCGAGGTGCAGAGGGCGGCGGAGACCCTCCGGATATCCGCAGAGGAGGCCAAGCGGATCGGAGGCGAGGTCATCTCCCTTGACTGGACTCCCGGAAACGAGGGGAGGTTTGCCATTACTCGCCGCATGCCTATCGGGGTGGTGCTCGGGATAATCCCCTTCAACTTCCCCCTCAACCTCGCCTGCCACAAGGCGGGACCTGCGGTTGCCGCAGGGAACCCGATCATCCTGAAGCCGTCATCGGCGACCCCCGTCTCTGCGCTCCTCCTTGGAGAGATGATCGTTTCGGCAGGATTCCCGAGGGAGGCCGTAAGCATAGTCCCCTGCCCGGGTGATCGCGCCGGCCGGATGGCATGCGATCCACGTGTCGCATTCGTATCGTTCACAGGGAGCCCGGAGATAGGGTGGAAGATCCGGGAGACCGCGGGGAGAAAGCCGGTCTCACTCGAGCTCGGCGGCATCGCGCCTGTCATTGTCCACGAAGATGCAAACCTCCCTTACGCGGTCTCGCGCATCCTCACCGGGGGTTTTACGAACGCGGGGCAGGTCTGCATCTCGGTGCAGCGTGTGTTCCTGCACCGTGCCATCTACCACGATGCATGCCGGATGATCTGCGAAGGAACGGCAGCGATTGCAACAGGCGACCCCAGGCTTCCCGAAACCGTTGTCGGGCCCATGATCAGCAGTGAGGCAGCAGATCGGGCCCTCGCGGTGGTCCGCGACGCAGAAGCCCAGGGCGCCCGCGTCCGTGTCGGCGGGCGCGTGGAGGGGTCGCTCTTTTACCCGACCGTGATATCCGACACGGCGCCCACAACAAGAGTAAATTCTGGGGAGATCTTTGCCCCCGTGATAACGCTCACACCTTATGATACGTTGAAAGAGGCGATTGATTCCGCGAACGGAGTCGCGTTCGGTCTCCAGATGGGAATATTTACCCAGAACATCCAGCGGATCATCAAAACTTTCTCCCTTGCAGAATACGGGGGCGTCCAGGTAAA
>DUGV01000145.1 GCA_013331225.1 Methanolinea sp. | reverse complement strand
CGAGGTCGATGACGCGGCAATCCGCCCGGACCGCTTTTCGGACTTTATCGGCCAGGAAGCCTTGAAAGAGACCCTCCGCATTGCGATCGAGGCGGCCAGGAGGCGTGGAGAACCACTGGACCACACCCTCTTTTCAGGTCCTCCGGGCCTTGGGAAGACCACCCTTGCGCACATCATCGCCCGGGAGATGGGCTCCTCTATTCACTGCACCAGCGGGCCGGTGCTCGAAAAACCCGGCGACCTCGCGGCAATCCTCACCCTCCTGAAGCGGGGAGACGTCCTCTTCATCGACGAGATCCACCGCCTGCACACGGTGATAGAGGAGATTCTGTACCCCGCGATGGAAGACTTCTTCATCGACGTGATCATAGGGGAGGGCCCGAGCGCACGGTCCATAAAGATCACACTCGAACCTTTCACGCTTGTGGGGGCAACCACGCGGATCGGGCTGCTCGGTTCCCCCTTCAGGGACCGGTTCGGCCTGATCTCCCGGCTCTCCCTCTATGGCCACGAGGACCTTGCCAGGATCATCGAACGGAGCGCCGCGATCATGGGGATCCCCATCCTCCCCGACGGCAGCATGGAGATCGCAAGGAGGAGCCGGGGCACGCCACGAATCGCCAACCGGCTCCTCCGGAGGGTGGGGGACTATGCCCTTGTGCGGGGAGGGGGAGTGGTGGACCGTGACGTGGCCGACCGGGCGCTCTGCATGCTGGGGGTGGACAGCTTGGGCCTCGACGAGCTGGACCGCCGTATCATCCAGGTGATCGTCCAGGAGTTTGGCGGCGGCCCCGTGGGGGTGAAGACGATTGCCATCGCCGTCGGCGAGGACACGAGGACTATCGAGGAGGTCCATGAACCCTACCTCATCCAGGCAGGTTTCATCAAGCGCACCCCCCAGGGGAGAGAGGCAACACCTGCCGCGAGGGGGCATCTCACCCGGCAGTGGTGGTGATCTGCGTGTATTCAGTCGCATTTTGGGGGATATTATAAATACCCGGAGAGATTATCGAAAAATATACCAGAATCCCGCAGATCTCCGGGTGACCGGCTCTTGGGGAGGAGTATCAGATCGGCGGAGTGCTGGAGGAGCTTGCATGCTGGGAGCATGGAGGGAGGCAGGTAGTTTGGGTGGCCGTGCAGGGGCAGTAGTGCTGCTCGTGGCACTGGCATTATGCGGGATAGTGGCAGGGTCCGAGATACGCGCGACTCCGTGTACTATCGAGTCGCCTGGGGGGACTGCTGATTGCATACTTGTGCTTGACAGGGTTTCACCAGGCCTTTCCGAGTTTGAGGTGAAGGTGACTCTCGGGGACCCTGCAACGGGTGAGATCACCGCGGTACGGTTTCCGTCATGGGCAGGTCTGAACAGCAAGAGCAAGGTCCCATCCGATTCGGTTATCCTGAAAGGTTCTGATACCGGGAGGAAGGTTGGCCCGGGGAGCTGCGAGGTGGTGCTCGCCACGCTGACCATCCGGGGAGACACTCCCGGGACCTGCGGCATCGATGTGGAGGTGATTGGAATGAGGGACGAGGTGGGATCGCCGTATACCCTTCCGGGAAAAGCCGGCACTCTCGTGGTGCGGGAGCCGTTGGAAGATACCGGGAATCAGGAGAGCACTGCCCATCCGTCCTCATCCCCCCTCCTCCCCCAGGCAGGTGGTCCGATGACACCCCTGCCCACTCTGGACCCGATCTCCCTTATAAAGGAGAACCCATGTGTCCCGACGGACTCACCCGCCGCATCCCCTGATGGTCCTCAGGAGGCAGGGAGCGGGATCGAAGAACCGGATACGGACGCAGGGGTAACGACCGGGACACTCTGCGTTGATTCCGATCCACGGGGGGCACAGGTCTTCGTTGACGGCCAGGCCTGCGGAGTGACCCCTCTCTGCCTGGCACTTGACCAGGGAATCCATCACCTGTCGGTTTTGGCTGAGGGATATTTTGGCCTGGAGGGGGAGTATGAGGTACCGGCAGGGCAGGTCCTCCACCTCCCGGCCTTCGTGATGGAGCGGCCTGCGAAGTGTTGGATCATCGCGGGGGCCGGGGCCCATGGTTCCGTGTATCCTTCCGGGTGTGTCGAAGTCGGGAGAGGGGGGTCGGCCGAGTTCGTCTTCCATGCCGATCCCGGGTACCGGCTGGACGCATTGCAGATCGACGGAGTTTGGTATGATGCCAAATCACCGGTCCGGTTCGAAGGAGTGACTGCAAACCACACGTTGTGGGGGGAATTCTCACCGTTCCCGGCCCCCATGGCCGATTTTGCAGCGAACCGGACCGAGGGGTATGCACCCTTCGCGGTCCGGTTCGACGACCTGTCTGTGGGCGATATATCAGGCACGCTCTGGGAATTCGGTGACAATACGACTTCCTTTGAATCTTCTCCCGTGCATCGGTATTCGCAGCCCGGCACCTACACGGTGAGCCTCGAGGTGTGCGGTGCGGGAGGGTGCAACCTCACCAGGAAGGAGCAATTCATCACTGTCAGAGAAAAGGAACCCCTCACGGCCGGTTTCCTCGCCAATACAACCTCCGGCGCGGCACCGCTGCACGTCCAGTTCCAGGACAACTCCACCGGAAATCCCGACTCCTGGTCATGGGACTTTGGCGACGGGGCGACATCAACAGAACCTTCCCCCTGCCATCTTTACCCCCTTCCCGGAGTCTATACTGTCCGCCTGGTGATATGCGCCGAGGGATGCATGGCCACGGCAGATGCTGTCACAGTGGTGAACGTGCACCCGCAGGTGATCGGGGGGAGCGTGGGGTTCTTCCAGGTCATGTGTAGTGCAGAGGGAGCGCACGTCTTCCTGGATGGAAGATACATGGGCGCAATCGAGAACGGCACGCTGAACATCCCTGTGTATGTCACGGCTGCCCCTGCCCGCATCCTCCAGGTGAGAGCAGAGGGCTTCCTGCAGTATTACACCAAAATTGCGGACTATCCCGGGGAGGGCGAGACTATCGTGCTGGATGTCCCCCTCCAGCCACTTTCCCAGGAGGAGGCGTTCTTCGGGCGGTTCCAGGTCCCGACCCTGATGGGAAACCTCACGATCTCCGGGCCTTCCCTCATGTGACGAGGCGCCCTGCCGCAGGATTGTTGGTACTGCTCCAACATTTTTTATCCTCGCACCTCCCACTGATCCCCAATGGATCAGTGTGATGTGGCGGGACTCTCGCCGAGGAAGGTTGCATACCTGAAATACCTGTACGAGAGGGACGAGACTGCAAGGACCGGGGAGATCGCCGCGCATTTTACCGTTGATCCCTCCACGGTCTCAAAGACGGTCCGGGAACTTGCGTCCACGGGCCTTGTTGACCACCGGCCTTACACGGGAGTGGTGCTCACCGGGAAGGGGCATGAATATGCAGAATTCCTGGTGAGGCGCCACCGTATCCTTGGCCTCATCCTCACCCATTACGGCCTCGCAGGAGAAGAGGCGTGCAGGGAGGCCGAGCGGTTCGAGTCATACGTCTCCAGGGATGCCATCAACAAGATGTGCCAGTCACTGGGCCATCCTACCCGCGGGATATGCGGCGCCATCAGCCATGACAGGGGATGCTGCGTTGACGAAGGGTGAGGGTGGAACGCATGGGAGAACTCCCGGGCCTGCCCGGGATGGAACCGTGGTCATGGGTGCAGGGGCAGCGCGATTATTATGGCTCTCCCTCCTGCTGGTCCTGGCCGCGATGTATTCGGCCGGGTGCCTTGACAACGGGTCGGAGAACGGGTCCGAGCTGCAGGTGGCTGTCACCATCCTTCCCCAGGAAGAGATCGCACGCGCAGTCGGAGGCGAGAAGGTGTGTATCACGGTGGTCGTGCCGCCCGGTGTCGAGCCCCATACGTACGAGCCGTCCGCCGGCCAGATCGCCCGGCTCTCGCAGGCGGACATGTACTTCCGGCTTGGCCGGGGGTTGCTGCCTTTCGAGGATGCGCTGGTCGACCGCCTCTTGACCCTGAACCCGGATCTCGTGGTCGTCGATACCTCGGAAGGAGTCTCCCTCATCAGGGTGCAAGGCCAGGACCACGGCGCCATGCAGGGAGGCGACCCGCATGTCTGGCTTTCGCCTTCGAACCTGCGCATCATGGCAGGGCACATGGCGGAGGGATTCTCGATAATTGATCCCGGCCGTGCGGCCGATTATGCAGCAGGAAAGGAGGCGTACATCCGCAGAGTCGATGCGACGGACACGAACATCAGGGACATGCTCTCCGGCATGGAAGGAAAACCGTTCCTGGTATTCCACGAGGCGTGGGGGTACTTTGCCCGCGAGTACGGGCTCGTCCAGGTGGCAGTGGGCGCAGAGGGCAAGGAACCCGGTGCACGGGAGCTTTCGTCGTTGATTACCTTTGCGCGTGAGAACGGAATACGGGTGGTATTTGCCGAACCGCAATATGACACGCGGGGGAGCGAAGTGATAGCACGGGAGATCCACGGCTCGGTGGTGCTGATCGACCCCCTCGCCCCCGACACCCTCTCGAACCTCGAGCGGGTCGCTTCTGCGATATCTTTGATCTATGGAGAGGGGAACGGGGGTGCTGTTCCGTGATCCCGGCAATAGAGGTAAGAGACGTCTCGTTCGGGCAGGACGGGAGTCCTATCCTAGACAGCGTCTCGCTCTCCGTCATGGAGCAAGACATGTATGCCCTTATCTGGCCAAACGGAGGGGGGGAGACCAC
>DUGV01000249.1 GCA_013331225.1 Methanolinea sp. | reverse complement strand
GTCGGTGAGCACGCTCACCCACCGGACACGGGGACCGTGATTCGGGGTGACGAGAAGGCAGCTCTTTCCTATCCACCCCAGGCCTGCAAGATGTGCGGCGAGCTTGTGCGAGAAGACCGAACGTATCTCTCCATCGTCAGTGCGCCTGGAGGCAGGAACGGGGAATGCATGGTAGCCTTCTCGTTGGAGAACGCCTGCCAGGCGGACCGCGATCTGGTCGAGTAACTGGTTAGTCACGTCGTAGCCGGTGTGCCGGTAGAGGATCTCACCCTCGGNNACAAGGTCATCCGACAGCCGGATTCCAACCGCCACGGCAATGGGATACCGGACGATACGTTCGCCGCCCTGCCTGGAGATGAAGTCCCTGGCCGGACCAAGATCCGCAACCCCGTATAAGTCGGCCCCCATCGAGAAAGCGAGAGATCTGATTGCGGCATCAAGTGGAGGAGACATATTTTGGTACATGTATCACCACCGATCGTGTGCACTTGTTGATCTCTTTTAATGCCTTATCAATCCCGGTTAAATACACTGCAGTTCATATCCTGTTCCAGGTAAAAGGAGTGACATGGAATGAAAACACAGGATATCGTAAGGAGACTCTGGGACGAGGCAGGACGCGGGAATATCGCGGTGTGGGCTGACGGTACGATCACATTGGTACCAAAGGATTACAAGGGAGAGACCGGCGGGAAGAAACCGGTTGCAATCCTCAAGCCTATCGCCCTGGTAAACAAGTATGATTTCCTGGATTTTGCGCTTGCGGATGAAGAGCTGCTCACCACCATCGAGGAGACCATCCGGGCTGGCGGCGGCACGGTCAGCCGGGGCTGACCCTGTATGTATACGGGGATTTAAACCCTGCGATGAGTATCCTCCGTATGGGAATGGCTTTCCCGTAATGGATGTCCTACCAAGAGCAAAGATATAAACGTCGCACCCGGGAGAGTATGTAGTTGATTCATCGTACATCTCTCTGATTTGCGCGCATGAATGCACCGGGTGCAATTCACAACCGTTATGTAACGGCGAAAGAAACGGGTAGGAAGGCAGGCATCCGGTTGAATCCGATAATCCTTTTTATCCTTGCGATATCCCCCATTATACTCATTTTTGCGGGGATTGTATTCCTGAAGCAGTCGGGCACCCTGATGGCAGCAGTTGGATGGCTCCTCACGGTTGCCATTGCCATCTTCTTTTTCGATACCTCTCCAGAGGTTGCCGTGTATGCTTCGCTAGGGGGGATACTGGCCTCTTTTGGGATATCCCTGATGGTACTCTTCACGATCCTCCAGGTCACCATGATGGATCTCACAGGGGCAATACAACGCATCTCGGCATCTATCAAATCAATCGCCGCGGAAAGGTACGAGCAGATCATGATCCTGAACGTCGGGTTCGGATCATTCCTTGTCTCGATCGGGGCGACCCCGGTGACAATGCTTCCCCCCATCATGATGGCGCTTGGGTTCTCACCCCTTGCATCCGTGGCACTCCCGTGCCTTGGATATGATCCTCTCACCTCGTTCTCACTCCTTGCAGTCCCTATCACCTTGCCTGCGGCAATATTCGGGTTTGATGCCGTTGTCATGGGGAGCCATGTCGCACTGTTCCTCCCCGTGATCTCCACAGGTCTCTCGATGGGGATGCTCTGGGTCGCAGACGGCTGGGAGGGAATACGGAAAGGCTGGATCCCCGCCGTACTTGCCGGCCTCAGCCTCGGAATCTTTTCGATCGTGTTCGTCAACATGCTCCCTGCATCGGCAATAGGGCTCGTCGGCGTGTTCTCTGGGCTTTTGACGATCGCCCTCCTCTTCCTGTACCGGGGGGTCCGGGGAAGGCAGTTGATAGCCCGGAAAGAAGATGCACCGGGACAGGTGGTCTCACCTTCAGCATCCGCCATGATGCCGCTCTGGAAGGCAGTCCTCCCTTGGGTGCTTCTCGTTGTTCTGGTGGTTATCATCAGCATCGAGGACATCCAGTCCGGCCTCTACCACCTCCTTGGGGAAGCCCAGGTCATCCATGTCGTGGGAAACAGGGCCGTCGATTTACGACTCATGAACCAGGCCTATTTCTGGGTCGTGGTGAGCACGCTCGTTGCGGCACCCTTCCTTGTCCGATCCCGGAATGAAGGAAAAAAGATCATCAGGCTCTGGCTGAAACGTGCATGGAGTCCCACGCTTGCCGCGGCAGTCTTCTTTGCAATCGCGTACGTGATGGACTGGTCTGGCCAGTGTATCATCGACGGCACCCTCACGTTCGTTGCGGGTTCGACCGACCTGAACATGAACGCCGTGATCGGGCTTACCCTGGCGATTGCGTTCGGGATTGCCTTCCCAATCATCAGCCCGCTGCTTGGATTGCTCGGATCTTTCGTTTCCGGGAGCGAGACCTCTTCGAACGTGATGTTCTATGGGATCCTGCAGAAGGCAACGAACGTACTATCGCTCGACTTTGAGAAAGTCTATGCCGCCCACATGGTGGCCGGTGGCATCGCATCCGGGATCGCCCCGGCCAAGATCATCAATGCCGCAGCAGTGATTGACCAGGCCTCGATCGAGGGAGAAGTGATCAAGAAATCGGCCGTCGTGGTTATTCTCCTCGCATTGCTCACATCTGCACTCCTGGTCCTTTCACTTGTCATCTGAAGGGATTGAGAATCCCGGCCGCCGTCCCATGCGAAGGCCGATAAGAGACAGGCAGGATGGAAGGGATTGTTCCCTTTGCCATCCTCACCCGATGACTGGGAGGCCGGGACAGTTGCAGTCCCTCACGAGACCGGCGTCCATCCCTCTTCTGAACCACGATACCCGCTGTGCGGAAGTACCGTGGGTGAAACTGTCCGGCACGACGTATCCCTGGTATTGCATCTGGAGAGTGTCATCACCGACCGCACTCGCCGCGTTCATGGCTTCTTCGAGATCGCCTGATTCAAGGATCAGGTCATCGTACATTGCCTGCTTGGCCCACACACCCGCATAGCAGTCGGCCTGAAGCTCGAGCGCCACAGAGAGATCGTTCGCATCAGCGTCGGAGAGATAGCGTGTTTTCCTGTCCACGTACCCGATGGTCCCAAGAAGATTCTGGACGTGGTGGCCAATCTCATGGGATATCACATATGCCTGGGCAAAATCGCCGGGGGCATGGTATTCCTGTTGCAGCGCATAGAAGAAATCAAGGTCGAGGTACACCTTCTCATCGGCGGGGCAGTAGAATGGCCCCACCGCTGCGCTCGCCTGTCCGCATGCTGAATCTACATATCCCGTGTAGAGGACAAGTTTTGGTTCCCTGTAAGTTTTCCCAAGCTGGTCCTCGAAGATGGTGGCCCATGTACTCTCCGTATCGCCGAGCACGAGTGCCACGTGATCAGCAAGTTCGTCCTGTTGTGTGTCTGTGAGCGGGGACTGGTATCCATACGAGTCCGAAGCGTAATCAGTTCCGCTGATGATCTGGCCAGGGTCGACACCCATGGCCACTGCAAGGACAAGAACCAGGATGAGCGCGAGCCCCCCGATTCCTGTCGCTTTGCCCCCTGGAATCCCCGAGGATCTTCCCATAGGAATCCCCGAGGATCTCCGGTCCTCAATATTGGTGCTCCGTCGTTCCGTCCGCCACCTCATATCTCTCACATTCCTTATCTAGTCCCTGCCATGAATCCGGAACCTTCCTTTGCGTTCCCCTCATACCCGATTGTCCTGTGTTGATTGATAAAATGGTTCCTGGAATCCATCGCAGGTGATCCTGCACTTCCCGATTGTGAGGGATTGGGAAAAATATTTTCCGGAATGGGCAGGGCGACATAGGTCATGGTAACCCTCATCCATCGCCATACCTCATGTGAGAGCGTAATCCTTGAGATATAGTTGGTGAAGGTGCTGAAATGTGACGCGCCTTCTCAATGGAGAGTAAAGAAAATCGGCTGTCGTGACCACGGTGCGGCGGATGGGACGTTCCTCAATCGTTGAAATGCGCATAGAGCCGGTGGGCAATGAGCTGGAACATCACGAAGAAAATCCCGAGCATCGCCACGTCAACGAGAGGGTCAAAGGATGCCGGATGCCCGTAAGCGCATTGGATGAGGTCGTTGCCATAGGTAAGGGGGGAGAAGTATGCAATTGCCGTCCCGATAGGTGGCATGGCATCAAGGGGAATAAATGTCCCCGAAACGAAGATCAGCGGGAGCCGGACGAGGTTCAGCATCGACATGATGTCTCCCGGGCTCTCGGTCGGATAGGCGGCAAAGAGAGTTCCCATGGTGGAGAAGCAGAGTGCGGAAAGGAGCATTCCCACCGTGAGTGCAAGGGGCGAGGATATGGTGTTCCCGAACGCGGCAACCCCCACGACAAAGGGGACGAGCGCGATGCCGATGCTGTACAGGAACCCGGAGAGACTCTCGCCGACGACGATAGCGTGAAGAGAGACCGGTGCCGAGAGGAGACGTTCGAAGGTCTTTGTCCTCCGCTCG
>DUGV01000084.1 GCA_013331225.1 Methanolinea sp. | reverse complement strand
ACATCCCATAGTTGACCATGTTCTGAAAGATGTCCCGGTCTGTCAGCCCCACCATCGTCATGTTCCTGGCAATCAGGCCCGCCCAGGTCTCGAGGTCGCTCCTTGTATATCCCACCACGGTCGGTTTTCCCGTAGTCCCCGAGGTGGTATGAATGCGGACCACCTGCTGCAGGGGAACGGCTAAGAACCCGAACGGGTAGCCGTCGCGGAGGTCCTGCTTTCTTGTAAAAGGGATCTTCTCTATGTCTCCGAGAGTCCGGATATCATCCGGCCGCACCCCGGCTTCCTTCAGTTTCTTCCGATAGAACTCCACGTTCTGGACCTGCGCGATGGTCTTCTTGAGACGCGTGAGTTGTAACTCCTCGAGGTCTCTTTTTGGGAGCGTCTCGGTCTTCTCATCCCAGAACATGGTCCCTTGTCCCCAGGTCCTCTCGGGCTCCTGTCATTCTCGTCATTCTGCCACCGGTTCAGCCCGTTTTTCGTCTGCTTTCCGTGCAGGGAATTGTTGCACGTGCGAGATCCAACGCGGCTTCTCATAGAGTCTTGTGCCGGCGGATGAAAAACATTGTCAAGTCATAGCATGGCTCCCGTCGATAGTCCGGGTATCCTGCCAATAAAAGGAGGATTCTCCAGGATAACGATGCATTGAAGTACAAGAATCCGGGAAATGAGTATATCGGAAACCTTCCCCTCGTTTAAGAAAAATATGGAGTGGAGCGTCATCGAGCCGGTCCCCTGGTACCTGGTGTCCGGATTCGGGGCCCACCTGAAGGCAACACCCCGAACCCTGACCGTGCAGAAGAACGGGCATACTGAGGAGTTGCCACTCTCCAGGGTCCGGCATCTCCTGGTGATGGGCGGCCATCACATTCATACCTCCGTGGTTGCACGGCTGCTCGCATCGGGGTCCTGCATATCTTTCTTCGAAGCAGATGGAGAACCGCTGGGAATCGCAAAACCATTTGGTTTCCGTTATGACGAAGTGGTCAGGGAAGCGCAGGCAAAGGCATACTCCCATTCGTTTGCCCTTGCAGTAGCGAAAGGCAGTATCCATTCACGGATCCAGGCGCTTGTCGGGCTCCAGGAGGCACGCGACGAACCACTCTTTTACGAGGGAGAGCTCGAGATCCTGGAGAAGAGTTACGCCGAGCTCGAGTTCCTCGTCAGAGTGGAGGAGTTGCGCAGGGTTCACCGCCTCGCATCGGATATGTATTACGAGATCCTTGCCCGCACCATTCCTCAGGAGACAGGGTTCAGGCGGCGGACTGCCCGGCCCCATGTGGATGTCGTGAATACCATGCTCTCCTTCGGCTACGGCCTTCTCTTTGGAAATGCCTGTGTGGCCGCGATCGGCGCACACCTTGACCCTGACTTAGGGTTCCTTCACAAGGGAAAGGGCGGCCTCGTCTATGATATAATCGACCCGTTCAAGCCCGCGATGGTCGACGGGATGGTCTCGGCCATTGCGAGGGAGGGAATCCCCGAGGAGGAATACGAGTGCGGTCCTTCCCGCTGCATTCTCTCCGACGATCTGCTCGTGGTGCTCACGAAGGCTCTCCACGAAACAATCCGCCAGGAAGTCATCGACGAGCAGGTGATGGCACTTCAGGGTGCATTGATCAAAAAGAACGATTACCTCGTCATCACTTGAGACGGTATCCTAACGGGTCTCTTCTGCGGTCCTGACTACTGCAAAGTCCGGAAACTGGGCAAACTGGATATCGAGGATCTCGATGTCCCTGATGAGGGCCCGCGGGCAGCTGTACAGCATGGAGACGAACTTATCAAGGATGATGGGGTCCCCGGTGGCCCTGATCCTGACGGTTCCGTCCGCCTGGTTNNGGTTCATCACGTCTCCCCGGATGCTGAGTTTCCCGGCAATATGCCGGACGCAGTTACGCATCCCTACCTTCTGGACCCTGCCGGAGATGCGTATCTCCACTGTCTTCATGGTGCCTCACATTCAATGCGGTCTCCCTTCATTCACCCTTTTGTGGTCAGACGATTGGATTTGTCGACGGCGTGGCATATCAGTATTCCCGTTCCAGCGTTCGCCTGTTATGATATCGCAACATGAAGTGTATAAAGGTACACGCCATCAACTAAAAAATGAGTAAAAAAGCGTTTTTTCCCAAAAATATGACATTTCTATGAATTATTGAGCTTGCATAAGGATAGTGGCCCATGTTTGGCGAGATGCCCGGTTCGCGACCATTGCCAGGGAGATCGTCCAAGGAAGCCCTGCATCATAAAAACCACCCATGACCGCCTTGCAGTCGAGCATAACGCATGAAAATACCGCAGGCATTTTGGTATGAAAACCNNGCGGTTTTCATCAGGGGGGCATGTGACCGATCGGTATCATGTGCGTTTCATTGGAAAGAGGGGAAAATGGGATGCCTGGCTGTGGTTTACTGCCTGATATGGGCCATAAGCTCCTCGTGGAACTGCCTCGCCCCTGTCTTTGAGGTCGACTCGACCATCACCCGCACGAGTGGCTCTGTTCCCGACGGCCGGACAAGTGCCCACGAGTCTTCACGGTTGATGCGGATCCCGTCGGTGAGGTCAAGCGACTCTCCTCTGTATGCATCCTTCAGGCGCCTGATAAGCCCCGGGGCATCCTTCTCCTGCAGCTTCTCTTTCATCATGAAGAACGGTGGGAGCGCATCCACGAGGGTGGAGAGCGGTTGCGACGTGTCTGCAAGAAGGGCAACCATGGTCGCTGCGGTCATCCCCCCGTCCCTGCAGAGCTGGTGCGCGGGGAATATGAGTCCGCCGTTCCCTTCGCCCCCGAATGCGACTGCAGTGCCCTGTTTCGAGAGCCCTATCATGGTCCTGGCCACATAGATGCTGCCTACCGCGGTGTAGACCACGCTGCATCCATGGCGATGTGCGATCACCTCGATCAGCCTTGACGTGCTGACCGGCGTGACCACAACCCCGCGGCGATTCCGGCAGATGAAGTCAGCGATCAGCCCGAACTGCCGGTTCTCCTCGATGAACCTCCCCTTGTCGTCGATAAAGACCGCCCGGTCGGCGTCCCCGTCGTGGGCCACCCCGAAGCGAGCCCCCGTTGCCTTCACGAGGTCGGCGAGCGGGGCGAGCCCTTCGGGGGAAGGTTCGGGCAGCCGGCCCGGGAAGGTCCCGTCCATCTGGCTGTTGATAGAGAAGACGCGGCATCCCATCCGGGTGAGGATCTCGGGCGTGGTCCAGGCCGCCGCCCCGCATCCGGGATCCGCTGCCACCAGTGTCCCGCCGCCGGTCCCGGTTGGGAAGGAACCTGCGACTGCCCGCACGTAGTCCTCAACCATGTACGGCGCCGCGTGTTCGCGGCCCACGTGGTCCCATGCGGCCTGGTAGGCAGTTCCCCTGAAGATATGGTCTTCGAGGAGGATGCTCTGCTCGTCGCCCATCTCTGTCCCGTCCGGCTCCACGACCTTAATCCCGTTGTACTCGGGGGGGTTGT
>DUGV01000191.1 GCA_013331225.1 Methanolinea sp. | reverse complement strand
GGCTCCAGGTCGTGAAGCGATCCGCCCCGTGCATATGCCCAGCCCGGCTGCCCCAGTGCCGGACTGATTACCATCGAATACCCCGTTCGCCCGCCAGGGGCCTGTTCTATACTCACCAGCGCCTGGTCAAGCGCCATGGGATCGAACCCCGATACACCATTATATGGCGGTGCCGGTCCGATCAGGCTGACCCCGTCAGGGAGTGTCCGGGACGGCGGGGAAGAAATGGTCGACGACGGGACAAACGATGCCCGTGCAGTTGTTACGGTTTTCACAAATACCGCGTTAAGGGGTTCAAGCCTGTACGATGCATCCGGAATAAACCATTGCTGTCCGTCCCATCCAAGGAGAATTGAGATATTCCCGGCTGAGGATGTATCAAATATCGTCGTGAACGTATCATGGCTGCCGTCCAGAAGTACCGGTGTGGAGAGAATACTCCAACCGGGACCGAGGTTCCGGGTAAAGAAAAGTCCGGGGGACGTGACGGTGATATAATCGTGCTTTACCTCGCTGTCATGACCGGAAGAGTTCCAGACGGTTAAATTTACCGAGTATATCCCCGGGTTGCGGTAAATGTGAACCGGGTTCTGTTCGGCGCTGTCGATGACGCCGTCGTTCTCAAAGTCCCATGCCCATGCAGTAATACTCCCCGTTGACTCGTCGGTGAACCGGACCGTAAGGGGTGCGTCTCCCGAAAGCGGTGTCCCGGTGAACCCGGCCACTGGCGGATTCCCGGCCTTCTGAATGACAAGTATGGCAGTCATGGCATACATGTTGTCGCCACCCGCCCCTGTATCGTAGCTCTGGAGCCGTGCCTCGTTTGAACCTGACTTTACCGCATCAGTCACATTAAATTCGGAAAACCCTATCTGCGGCCCGCTCATGTACGCGGGGTCGAATCCCCCGTACTCGTTCCCGTTGAAGAAGAACCTGCTTTTTCCTGCCTCATTCGCTGCCGCAATGATCGCAATTGCCCTGGCATAGGTCATGCCTGCGGTATCCGCACCGCTGAAAGGTGCATACGCCGTTGCCTCTTCACCCGATACGGCATATGATGCCTTCGCATAAAGCATGTCAAAACCGTCATTGATAATTACCTGTTTTTCACCTGCAGCCGGATTTTCATATACCACGACAAGGTACGTGCCATAAATACCATAGTTATTGCCCGTTTCCGGTGTGATGGTCGCACTGTTGCCGGATGTGTTGAACTGCCCGGTGACGTCGTACACGTAGAGACCGTAGGGATAATCATAACTGCCAAACGATTTCCGGTCCGTATTGGAAGCATCCGGGGTCACGATATTTCCGTTAAAGGACATGATAAGGGCCGGATCTGTGGCCATCTTGTTATAGCTGTAGGCCTGGTACAGCCTGGCATCCGCGATCACAGACCCTGCCGGGACAGGAAGGTCTGCGCTGGTCCACTGGACAACCTGTTCCTGCCAGTTTGCACCTGCATATACAGAATCCCCGCACGAATAGAGTACATCGTAACCGCCCACAAACGACCTGGTGGTAATAATATCTTCCCCTCCGGTCCACCGTTTACCCTTGTAACCGTTGTACACGACGTTTTTCGAGATAGTGAGGTTGTTGTTCTCTTCGTCTGCCTCAGTTACCGAGTTACCGGGATCCGTCATTGCGGTGATATTCACAAGGTCACCGGCAGCCCGGAAAGCAGGGTCTGTCACCGTGACAGCCGTGGTATTTCCCGCGGCAAGCCCGGGAACCTCAACAGTTCCCACGCTGATATTGTTTACCGTGACCTCCACATCGAATGCCCCTGCATCTCCCGGGCCGTTATTCCGGATCACGGCGCTGATCTCGTTGGCTTCGAAGGCAAAGACCTCGTTTGCGTTGGGGGTGATCTCTGTCACCTGGAGATCCGGCTGCTGTGATGCATACTCCAGGACAATGATGGCATTCATTGCTACCATGTTGTCACCGCTGGTACCAGAGATCAGGCTCTGCATGCCGGCCTCGTTCTCACCGGCGACAAGATCGTCCATGACATCAAACTCCGAGATGCTAATCTGCGGACCGCCGAGATACCCTGATGCGAAATCCCCATACTCCTCGCCATTGAACAGGAAAATGCTTTTATCCGCTTCATTTGCCGAGGGCAGTATGGCATATACCCAGGCTCCGGTTAAACCGGTAGTCTCCACTCCCTCAAACATCGCAAAGGCCGTGGCCTCGGTGCTGTTGACCGAGCGTGCTGCTCCTGCATAGAGCATATCACACCCGTCGTTGATCAGGATCCTGGACTCACCGGCTGCAGGGTCCTCGCAGACTATTACAAGGTAACTGCCGTATAAACCATTGTTATTTCCTGAACCAGGCGTAAGAACCAGGCTGTTCCCGGCTGTGTCAAAGAGTTCCGTGACATTGTACTGGTAGAGCCCGGAGGGGTAGTTATACGATCCGTAGCCTTTCCTGTCAGTGTACACCATTTCAGGAGTCACGGTCACCCCGTTGAAGGACATGGTCCAGTTGGGCTCTCCGCCGGGAGTCTGGTCAAAGGTATATCCCT
>DUGV01000227.1 GCA_013331225.1 Methanolinea sp. | reverse complement strand
TGGTTGTCTTGCCGGCACCGTTCGGGCCGAGATAGCCGAACACCTCTCCGGTCTCAACGGCGAAACTTACACGGTCGAGTGCGAGGATCTCGCCGAACCGCTTCTCGAGACCTTTCACCTCAATGGCATGCATGGAATGGGCGCGACACCTGCCCTTCACCGTGTCAGGTATTTAAAGAGAGACAAGATAAGGGTTTAGAAAAAGTCCCGGGACAGAAGCGTTTCTCATCCTGGCTCGCATCATTGCGAAAAATTCCTGCGGCCTCACCTGCCAGGTATCCGGAGGAAAATAATAATCCCGGCCTTCAGGATTTGCGCGCAAGGTACGCACGCAAAAAGAAACGATCCGATCTGGCGGTATCAATCCAGACTGAAAATTCGCGGGTTTCAAAAAGGCGGAAACCGGATTCTTCCAGCCAGGGACGAACTTCCCGGGGCGAATGCCGGAACATCCTGACAGGCGCCGTTGTTCTGGAATGTTCGGGAGGGATGACTGCTGCAGCGTCCTCCCCCTGGCGCCGGTCGCCGGTCACGAACACAAAAATCCCGCCGCTCTTCAGAATGCGGTTCACTTCCTGGAATATCAGCGAGAGGTTTTCGAAGAACTGGAATACCCCCGTTGAGACCGCATGGTCGAAGGAATCGTTCTCGAAAGGATACGGGAATACGGTGAGATCATGACGGACAAGGCGTTCTACGCAACCCTTTGCACGGCATGCATCGAGCATCTCCTCGGAGATGTCCAGGCCGACCACGCGTAAGCCGGCGCAATGGAATAATTCGGAACCAAGCCCGGTGCCGATCCCGATATCGATTATCTCCTGGCCTGGACGGGTATAAGGTGATGCAAGCGCATACACAATTGCAGGGGCATCCCAGCCGATCGCGGCTGCCTCTTTATCGTAGTCATTTGCAACCTTCCAACTGTTCTCTCTCAATTTTTATTCCTCCCCCTGGTATATCGCAGGATGGTGGGTGTATTCATCCCCATCCAATGGTGATTGGGCAGCACGTGCATAATTCCAGTGGCCGTTATTTGCTCAACAATCTTGATAGGTTCAAATCAGGGGAATACACTATTGATGCTTTCTTTTTAGTGCACAAACAGGAGGCAGGGAGACGCCGGACTATGGAGAAGCCATGATTCTTGCTATTTCGGGCGATGAAAAACATACTGGAGGAGCAGGTAAGCGATTACAAACCACATCAGGGATAATCCCCAGATGAACGCAAGCGCCTGGAATGGACCAGTGGAGCCGGGATCAAACGTCAGGATGGTGAGGCTGATTCCTACCAGGACCGCGATACATAACGCATACCAAAAATTGTCGTTGAGGAGAGAACCTGATGCAGCGGTGCGAACCCGGGTGGCACTGCCTACCGGGTCGAGAGGGTTGCCCGATCTCATCCTCAGCTCCTTCACTTTCTCATTGCACCGTCTCGCCTCATCGACCCTTCCCAGTTTCAGAAATGAGAGCCCAATATTGTTCCATGCCTCGATGAAGTCAGGGTTCAGCTGGATTGCCCTTGCATAGAACCTGAGTGCAATCCCATAGAGTCCTTTCTTGAAGAACTTGTTTCCCGAGCTCTTCCAGACCACGGGGTCGTCGACTGCGTTACCCCGGTAATGACTGCCCGCCATGATGCCAAGTATTGCATATACGATAAAGGGAAATAAATATGTCTCCTGTTCAGGGGATGGACCCTGGTGAGGAAAAGGCCGGACATGATCTGGAAGCGACCCGCCTTTGCCCCATTCGGGATCCCCCGGATAAAAAACGCTCACGGTCAAAAGGAAATAATTTTTGGATGGAGGGATGGGTGCTCTCTAAAGATACATTGGAACAAACCAAAAGACCACTTATGGTTTCCTTCGTGCATATCCCTGTTCTGCCAGGGATTTAACTGCTGCATTCGCCTCTTCGAACTTCTCCTTTGTCTGGTCGATTGTGCGAGAGAGAAATGGAACCAGTACCCCGGAGAATTTTTCATGCTGGATAAGCCGGGAACACTCACTGGATTCCTCAATTATCTCAAAACTGTGTTCACCATCAAAGAATCCCGGAATCCAGAGGCATCCTTTCCAACGGATGTACCGGAATGGGGATGCGGCGAGAAGCGTCACCGTCAGGGCCATGGTCCTTCCTCCGCTGCTCATCATGACCCTGAAAGGCTGTCCAATCCTCATTTCGTGAACAGCATCCCCAATCTCCGGAGGAATAGCATTCGATGCGAGAAGGGCTTTCCATACCACATCATCAGGTGCGCTGATCCGGATCTCGGCACGAATGGTTCGCATGGACAGGTCTCTGGAACAGGAGTCTGACTACAAAGGTTTAAAAGGCTGCCATATCATTTCTGTCGGTCAGCCCTCACAATTTCAGCCATACTGAGCCTTCTCGATCGCGCGCTTCAGCTTGTCAGGCTGATCAGTCCCGATCCGGAACTTCTTTCCCGAGACAAGTGTCACCTCCACTGCCTCGAACCCTGCAATATTATAGAGCGGGCCGTAAGGTGTCCAGCGGATGCCCCACCCATAGTACCACGGGTTGGTGACCGTTGTCACTGAGGCAATCTCACAGATTGGCCAGATCTTCTTGAAAGCTCTTATGGGTCCAAAGCATATCCGCAGTGCATCCTTTCGTACCGACACCGTCAGCGTGGAGAAGATCGCGAGCATAAGGACCATGATCCCGCCTACAATCACCGTAACCCAGACAGGGCCGAAGACGACTATGGATACGGCGATGATCAGGAGCACAGCCAGGACTGCTGCGATGATGAGGGTTCCCCGCTGGGTGTGCTCGTACTCCCATTCCATGGGTTTTCCTGAACGGTCGAATCCTGCAGGTTCCTGGTTATTCAGGTTCACTTCATCAATCCCTTGTAAGTATGATGGCGCTTTCGGGACAGACGTGGAAACATAATGAGCAGCCGTCGCACCGGGCATTATCGAATTCGGGTTTCCCGTCATGGAGGGCGATCGCATGGTAGCCCCCGTCCCTGCACGCGATAACGCAGCGACCGCAGGACGTGCAGGCATCAGGCGAAGAGAGTACTGGCCGTATCCTGCGTGTCCTGCTGAGTGACTGGTGGGACTGAAGTCTCCCGAGCGCAAGGCCCCTGAGATGGTCGGGGGAAGAGAATCCCTTTCCGGCAAGGTACGATGAAAGGCCTGACTGCATCTCTTTTACGATCCCAAAGCCGTGCCACATGACCGCGGTGCAGA
>DUGV01000036.1 GCA_013331225.1 Methanolinea sp. | reverse complement strand
AAGTTCTTCAGGTGGCCGCACACGTCAAAGTAATAGGTGGGCGACCCGATGACGAGGACCTCGCAGTCGAGGACCTTCTCCATGATCTCACCCCAGTCATCGTTCTTGATCACGCACCAGTCCTTCTCCTTGCACTTCTCGCACCCGAGGCATGGTTTGATATCCTTTCCTGCAAGGGAGATGAATTCAGTCTTGATGCCCGCATTCTCGCAGCGCTCCAGCACAGCCTTGACCAGCAGGGAGGTATTGCCATCCTTCCGCATGCTCCCCGAAATACCCAGCACGCTCATGGACTAACAGTTTACCTCCTACGTTTTGATTGTTTTGCTATGAGCAGAAAGGCCAAGTTTCGATGCGGCCCTGGCAAGATGCACACGCGGATGTTCCGAAAAGGAGAAGAGATGGGAGGCACAGTCGCAATCGCTGCACCCAAATCCAGGGACTGGCCTCCCCGGTATGAGGGATGCGAGCCGGCACTCCAGGCGTTCTTCGGTGGGAATGCAGAATACACTCCGGAGTATGAATGCATCGGATGCGAGCAGGTAATCTATATGCCAGCGCGGCCGCGCTATCCCTTCTCTTGCACAGCGGATGTGCCGTGCCACCCGCGAAAGCCCGCCGGGCCCAAGCGCGGAACCGACGTAGACATGGAATCCCCCGGGGAACTCGACAGGTCCGAGCGCACCCACCTGTTCTCTACAGGGAGTGTTCTCCAGGACCAGGCAGTATACGCCGCTATGCATAGGTGATGCGCAGCAATTCCTTCGCTGCAAGGATGTGTCGCTTCCCGCCCCTCTCGACAGGGGAGCCGTGCCCGGGAAAGAGCCCCTCGATGTCAAGGGAGGATAGTCGTTCAAGCGATCGCACGAGATCTGCCCTGCTCCCCCCTGGGAAATCGAAGCGCCCGAAGCCACCGTCAGGAAAGACGGTGTCCCCCGAGAGGAGGAGATGCTCGTCCTCTTTGAGGAGGCAGATGCTGCCCGGGGTGTGACCCGGGGTATGGAGAACGAGGAGATCCCCTACCCTGTCCCCTTCCTCAAGGAGCCGGTCGGGAAGATGCCGTGGCGCGCTGGCCCCGAAGTGCATCGAGAGCGAGATGGCGTCGCTCGAGAGGCCGGGCGCGTCCAGGCGGTGGATGTGGACGGGCGCGTCGCAGATTCTGGCGATCTCATGCACATAGGCAATGTGGTCGTAGTGGCAGTGGGTGAGGACGATCTCCTCAATCTGGTCACGATATCTCTCTATTGCGGTGGGGAGGACCCCTGCGTCCACAAGCACTCCTCCCACGACGTAGGAGTTGCCAAGAAACCCTCCTCCTGGTATCCACCGGACTGGCATAGTAGACTAATTTAGGTTTGCAGACCAAAATGTCTGTCATGCCTAGCCTCATCCGTGAATGCCTCACCGGGGTCCCTCCCCTGGTGGAGGCTGTCGCCAGGATGGAGGGAATCAACCCACGGGTGGTTGCGCGCTCGGTTGCGAGGGGGAGGCTGGTGATTCCGGCCAACCCGGGGAGAAGCCATCGGCCGTGCGGAATCGGGGAAGGGTGCAGGGTAAAGGTCAACGTGAACGTCGGCACTTCAGGGGAGCGTTGCGACCTGTCACTCGAGAAGGCCAAGGCCCGGGCGGCCCTGGAGAACGGCGCCGACACCCTGATGGACCTCTCTACGGGGGGAGACCTCCCGGCCGTGCGGAGAATGGTCCTCTCGATGGACGCGCCGGTTGGGACCGTCCCCGTGTACGAGGCGGTCCGGAGGGCGGGGAGCGCGGCTGATGTCGATGCGGACCTCCTCTTCTCGGTGATACGGGATCATTGCCGTGACGGCGTGGACTTCCTCACCCTCCACTGCGGGGTGAACCGGGAGGCGCTCTCTTCCCTTCACTCAGATCCTCGGCTCATGCCGGTGGTCTCGCGGGGTGGTGCCTTCCACGTGGCCATGATGGTCCAGCGGGGGGAGGAGAATCCCCTCTATGAAGAATTCGACTACCTCCTCGAGATACTCGCAGAGTATGGGGTGGTGGCGAGCCTTGGCGACGGGATGCGCCCGGGGTGCCTGCAGGACGCAGACCGACATGCAAAGACCGTCGAATACCTGACCCTTGGGCGGCTTGCCACCCGGGCTCTTGATGCAGGAGTCCAGCGTATGATAGAGGGGCCCGGGCACATTCCCCTCGGGCAGGTGGAGTATAATGTCCTGGTGATGAAGGAGCTCTCGAACGACGCCCCGCTCTACCTCCTCGGCCCCCTGGTCACCGATCTCGCGCCCGGATATGACCACCTGGTCTCTGCGATCGGCGGCGCGGTCGCGGCGATGCACGGCGCCGATTTCCTTTGCATGGTCTCCCCAAGCGAGCACCTTGCGCTCCCTGATGAAAATGACATCATCGAAGGGGCGCGGACGGCAAAGATTGCCGCACATGTCGGGGACATCTCCAGGACGCGGGAGGGCTACAAGCATCCGCGTGAAATCAGGATGGCGGAAGCCCGCCGGAATCTCGACTGGGAATCACAGTTCTCCCTGGCGCTCTTTGGTAACCATGCGAGGGAGATCCACTCAAGGGACGGCGACCTGGATACCTGCTCCATGTGCGGGGATCTCTGTGCCGTAAAGATGGTGCGGGAGGTCTTCGATGGGGAGAAAGAAAAATAGAATTCGGATCTCTTCAGGGCAAATCTCCTCTTAACTCTCCCCCTGTCTTTTTGGAGGATGAGTACTGTGCCCGGATTCTCTCCTGCTCCTTTGGCGGAGCTCCTGTTCCATATCGCGCAATGATGCCCGTGTTTCTTCCTCGGTCAGGCCAGGATCCTTGAACCGGGTGAAACGTTCACATATCAACTCCGGGCATTTTCCACAGTTTGCCAGCATTCGGTCATTCACACAGCAGTCGTATATTGGACATATATCAACGCCGGCAAACTGGGTCCAGAATGGTTTTCCCCGGGTATTCCCGCAACCGGTGCATTCTTTCCATAGATAACTGCATTCACTGCATGAATAACCACATACGGTCTCTATCTTGTTCATTACCATGAAAAGGGGTGAATCTTTGGTATAAAAAAGGGAGGTAAGAGGAGTGTGAAAGTGAGGGTGTGAACATGGGCATCCGGCATCCCCTGCGCGCGAATACACGTTTTCTCAGGTTCGAATCATTTCTTAATGTGCGTGTTTCCCCGGGTGTAGGATGCCCAGATCCCGATGAGGCCAAGGACAAAGAAGACCGAGAACGAGAGGTTCACGCTCTGCTGGAGTTCGGGGTAGACGGCAGGGGAGATCTGGACTGTTCCGATCACGACGGAGAAGACAACCATGGCGATGGCAAGGCTGACCATCTGGCCAATGGCCCGCATGGTCGATACCATCCCTGATGCGATGCCCAGGTGGTGAACCCCGACGGAACTCATGATGGCGTTTGTGTTCGGCGAGGAGAAGAGGCCGTACCCGATGCCGAGGATGACGAGGCCTCCAAGGATTACGACGAGGGGGGTGTCAGTGGACAGGAATGCGAGAATCCCCAGCCCGGCTGTGGAGAAAGCCATCCCTGCAGTTGCAAGGACCCGGGGGTCGATTGAGNNCTGGACTACTGGCTGCGCCACCAGGAAAATACCGGCCGTCTGGGGATCGAGTCCCCTGTTGAACTGGAGATAGAGCGAGAGGAGGAAACCCACGGCAAAGACCATTGCGTAGTTGATCAGGGCTGCGAGGTTTGAATACAGGAAGACATGGTTCTTCGAGAAGAGCGCGGGGTCGAGAACGGGGTGGGGTGACCGGTGTTCCCACCACCAGAATGCGAGGAGATGCACCAGGCCTGCACTCATCCAGATTAGCCCTGAAGTGGAAGGAAGGAGCGTGAGCCCGTAAATACACCCGATCAGCATCAGCCCGTACAGGACCGAACCAGCGAGGTCGAATTCCCTCTGCCCCAGGTCAGCCCATTCTCCCGGGATCCGCGTGAGAGTCAGTGCGATAACTGCAACGCCGAGCGGAACGTTCAGGAGGAAGATGCTCGGCCACCCGGCATGCTGCGTCAGGATCCCGCCGAGGAACGGTCCGAGCGAGAGCCCCGCGTACACCGTTGCGGTCACGATTCCTATTGCCCGCCCGCGCTCCCCGGGAGAGAAGACAGCCGTGATGATGGCAATCGAGGTGGAGAAGACCATGGCCCCGCCGAGGCCCTGGACGATGCGGGCGGCAACGAGCGCATATCCTGCCCAGGAAACCGCTGCGAAGACAGACCCCGCCACGAAAAGCAGGTTTCCCACAAGGAAGACCCGTTTCCTCCCGTATATATCGGCGAGTTTGCCGAACGGGACGATGCAGACAGCTGCGGTGAGCATGTAGGCGGAGGTGACCCAGCCCAGCGTGACTGCATCCAGTCCGAACGCACCCGATATCGCGGGCAGCGCAATGTTCAGCGAAGAGACCGTGTAAGGGACAAGGAAGGATGCAAGAGAGGACACGAACAGGAGGGTCCTCTTCTCCCTTCTCCCTGTCATGAGAGGAAAGATCGCTGCATGAGGAGATGAGGTTAGTGCCTGATTGGCTGTACCCACTCCTTTGCAGGTATGCGTGCCTGCAGGAAAAAGAGCACTTTCAATGGAGATCCAGGATGCGGATTGCGAGCAGGGCGGCGTTCTCCCCGTTATCCACCCCGACGCAAGCCACCGGGACGCCTTTTGGCATCT